>NZ_FNSC01000003.1 GCF_900105355.1 Pseudomonas anguilliseptica | reverse complement strand
GTTGGCTGGTCATTTTCTCCAGGTGTTTCCTGGATCGAGCAAACCAAACTTGAGCATTGTTAAAAACTGACACCAAAGAAAAAGCCCCTCCCACTTGGCGGCGGTAAAGGGGCTTTTTGAGGGTGCATCCACAAGGGACGCTACGTGCATCATAGCACCATCGAAGACCCGGTAAACGGGCATGCAGGGGCCTCAGCAGCCCCAGGAGGCAAGCTCCAGGACTCGCGCGCAGCAGAGCGAAGAGCGAGCGCTGGAGCGGCTCCTGGTGGCTCTCTAGGTATAACTGCGAAATCCTCTCCCCCCCCCACCCGCGAAATGGGTGCCAGGACAGCCCGTGCTGAGAAGTACCAGGCCCTCCATCAGGCCCGGGTTTGGATCGGTCGGCGGGTCAACAAGCTGCTACCTGACGTCCAGTTCCCGGGCGAGATCTTCCGCACCTTCGACTGCCGTAACGTGCGTACCAGCTGCATGGTTGAGGTACGCCACACTCCAGGCATGGCCGCGAATTATCGCAACCTTGCCACCTGTGGCAGCGTCTGGGCTTGCCCGGTCTGTGCTTCGCGCATCCAGGAACGTCGCCGCCTGGAACTGGAACACCTGGTTCAATGGGCTGCTGATCAGGGTCTCCAGGCCATCATGGTGACCTTCACCTTCCCCCACACCGGCTTTGACTCCCTGGGCGACCTTCTGACCCGTCAGGCTGACGCCTTCAAACGTTTCCGCCGTGGCAGCCCGTTTGCCAGGCTCAAGGCCTCTATAGGCTTCAAGGGCCTTGTGCGCTCCCTGGAGGTCACCCACGGCCTCACCAACGGCTGGCATCCTCACACACACGAACTGTGGCTAGTCGATCCCAAGGTTGGCCAGGAGATCCGTACCCGCCTCGTCGAGCTATGGGAACGTGCCTGCATCGCTGCCGGCCTCCTCGACCCCTCCGACCAGGCCAAGGTTTACGCCTTCCGCCAGCACTCCGTTGACGTGCGCTTGAACGCTGACAGCGGGGACTATCTGGCCAAGCAGGACAGCTCCAGGAAGTGGGGCATCACTCACGAGGTCGCCAAGGCCACCAGCAAGGCAGGCAAGGCCAAGGGCGTGCATCCACATGAGTTCCTGGTTCGCATGGCCAAGGGGGATGAGGCTCGGTATTTCGAGTACCTGGAAGCGATGAAGGGCAAGCGGCAATTGTTCTGGTCGCCTGGCCTCAAAGACCTTTGCGGCCTGGATGAAGTGAGTGATGACGACCTTGCTCTAGGCGGCGATGATGCCGACCACCTGGGCAACCTCAACCAGGATGAATGGGACTTCATCCGGGTCAAGCGTCTTGCTGCTCAGGTTCTCGATGCTGCCGAGATCGGCGGCTTTGACCTGATCCTTCGCTACTTGAAACGACAGGGTTACCAGCCCCCTGTCTTTGCTCACAGCTTTGTAGACCCCGGTGGCTACCACCACCCTGGTCTAGAACCATTTCCGTAACGTTACGGAAAAAGCGCTGACCACCTGGAGTGCAATCCAGGTGACCAGCTAACCACAGTGATCTATCGGAGAGACAACCATGGCTAAGCCGTATCCTATCCTGCCCGCTTCCGTCCTGGACGAACTGAACGACCTCAATGGCGCTCTCGGTGCCTATGACGCCCTTATGACCGCCTGGATCAACCAGACCCTCACTGACGGCCCTGCCGGTGATCCAAAGCACTTTGCTGCGGGTTGCCAGTTCCTCCTCCGGCCCATCCTGGAGGGTTTCCAGTCCATCGAATCTCAAGCCTCGGCGTTCCGCGAGATGGGGGTTGTAGGCGTGTGCACGTTGGGCGAATCCGACCAGGAAAAACCGTAACGTTACGATAAATACCGTCCTGCGCCTTCCGAGCTGAGGAGCGAAGTTCCGAGCGAGGAGGCGAGGCAGGCACAGGACGGGCCTTATCTGGCCGATCAAGGCCTACAATTGTCTGATTCTTACAACGTTACGACCATACAACCTCGACCTCGCCACTTGTGGCGATTAGGCGCCTCCCCTCCCTTCCCTGACAGCCTCTACCCCCACCGCGCCGGTACCCCCGAAGGGGCCGGTTTCGAGTCAAAGCAGATCGCTTATTCGGCCTGATCAGGCGGCTTCGTTCTTCCTTCGCGGGACACAATTGCCGCTCCAATACCTATCCTGCCTCGCGCCCTATCCAACCGCTTTTGCTAGCAATTTCACATCCCATTATTCAGACCGCCCTAACGTTGCTACCGCCTGCCACCGGAGCGTGCATCGCGGCCATTGCATCGTGCCGGGCTGCTTGCTGGATTTATGTCTCTGGTGTCTACGCGGCAAGCGTTAAGGCTCGCGTTTAATTGACCCCTGCCGTAGCCCCCTTCAGGGGGCTGGGGTAGGGGTCCTCTTTCTCTCTGAGGTTCTTATGGCTGTCTACTTTGTCACCGGTAAACTTGGCTCGGGCAAATCACTCGTCGCCGTCGGCAAAATCCGCGATTACCTCTCCGAAGGCAGACGCGTTGCAACTAACCTCGATCTGTGGCTCGACGAGATGTTTACCTATCACGACCAGCCAGCCATTCGACTGCCTGACAAGCCGCTCTTGTCCTGGTGCAGAAGCTCCAGGAGCGAATTTGGTACCAAACCACTGACCAGGACTGTTCGTCCTGGTTGGGTTTTGGCACCAGATGGGCAGGGACAGATGGATGCGCGGCACGCGCGCCGCTGTCCTGACCGTCAGGTGCCCATTCCCTTACCAACTGAACCAAAGCGTGACAGTTGTTGACACGACCTTCGCTCCATTGGCACTCTGTCACCAGGTGTCACACTTAATGAATTTACGATTGGCGTACGCGCCAGGCCTATGAGCCAACCGGAACAGCCGGAATTCGATACCTCGGAAGGAAGAAAGCCTCCATGGCTACCACTAAGAAACGTATTGCTGTGTCTCTGTCCCCAGAGCTGGAACAGGCGCTTAACGATTTGAGGGATGCAACGGGCGTTGCTCCATCCAGCTTTGTTGCCGAGATCATGACTCAGAGCATTCCGATGATCAGAGGCGTTACAGAGGCCGCTCTGGAGGCGAAGAACAGCCCGTCGAATGCCCTACGACTTATGCAGCGATCCATGATGCAAGCCCTTGGCGAAGTAGCCGGCATGCAGCTGGATCTAATCGATCAAGAAACGGCGCTGAGGAAGACTCCCAAGTCCATCCCCGCCCAGGAGAAACCTAGTGTCAAACCGGCTAAAACCAAGCGATCTAAGGCTAAAACATAACTGCCAGCAGTGTGGCGAGTGGATGACAGTTCACGCTGTCCCCTGGGGTGAGCCCCTGGCGATGCTTGTCACTGGTTACTGCGGTAAATGCGGGGGGACTTATCTCTCGCTCAGAGCGGCAAATGAGCAGGG
>NZ_FNSC01000002.1 GCF_900105355.1 Pseudomonas anguilliseptica | reverse complement strand
TTTGGTTGATGTCGTAAACCAGGCCGACGAAAGGGGTGAACTCGCCGTCTATATTGTCGTTGCTATTGCCGGTGCGGGCAACGCTCGGAGTGTAGGTGGTGTTGTCGAAGTCCCACCAGGAGAGACGCCCGCCCAGTACCAGGGTCAACGGTCGGCCAGGCTCAGGCGCAGATTGCTGTAGATCCCACGCTGACGTGTATCGGCGAAAACGTCTTGCTGAGGAACCAAGTCAATTTGCGCTGCGCTGACCTGCGGATCGAACAGATCCACCTCTTCGAGAAACTCGGAGTCGAAATCCCCTTTGTTGTGGAATTCGGAACGGCTGTAGTTGGCCCCGAGCAGCAGCTTATGCTCGCGACCGAACAGGCTAAACGGCCCATCAACATAGGCATCCACCTCGTTCTGCTCTTCGCGGTAGTCGAAGCGGATGGCGTTGATGTCCACCACATTGAGCTCTGGGTCTATGCCGAAACCGTTGCGTGCGTATGCCTGGGTCAGGTCGAAGTTATTCTGCGCATGGCGCAGGGACAGCTTGGCCTTCCAGCCACCAGCCAGTTGTTGCTCCAACTCGGCGAAAGCGCTGTCGCTCCAGAAATAGTCACGATTCCAGTCGGCGCCATAGAAATTCGAGCGCGAGACATCGACCAGTGACAGCTTGAAATCACCACCCGGGGTCACCGACAGATAGGACGGCAGCGAACGCTGGGCACCGCGCGCATCCACTTCCTGATGGCTAACGCCCAAGGTCAAAAGAGTATCCGGGGTCAGGTCGGCTTCCAGCACGCCATAGAACAGATTGCTCTTTTCATCGCCGCCGTCGTAATAGAAATGCCGGTCACGCTTGCTGGCTACCGCACGGCCGCGGATATTGCCGCTCTCGGTCAACGGGCCGGTGACATCGATCATGCTGCGATAGTCATCCCAGGACCCGGCGCTCAGTTCACCGTCAACCGCCGCTTCGGCCTGCGGGCGCTTGCGCACCAGATTGATGGTACCGCCAGTGCCGCCGGTGCCATTGAGGATACCGGCCGGGCCTTTAAGTACTTCAACCCGTTCGTACATCGCCATGTCCGGCGAGAGGAAGATGCGGCCATCCATAGTGGTAGGCGTGCCATCCAATGACAGCGAGGTCATCTCGAAGCCGCGAGAGAGATAGGTCGTGCGGTTGGCATCGATGCGCTGCACCGTCACCCCGCCGACCTGCTTCATGGCCTGTTCCAGGGTGTAGAGGTTCTGTTCCTCGATACGCTGCTGACCGACCACATTGACCGTTTGTGGTACTTCGCGCAGCTTAACTGGGACTTTCGAGCCTGCGGTCACCACCGTTTCGTCGTTTTGCTTGCCGGTGATTGTCTGCGCAGGCAGATCCAGAGCATCCGCTGGCGCGGCTTGCTCCTCAGCCCATGACGCACCTGAGAAGGCGATGCCGCTCAGCATAAATGGCATCAATAGACGCTTGGAAACCCGCGCGCCCTGCTTTGACCGCTTTCCTCGATGCTGCATATATCCCCCCAACTTATCAAATAGAGTCGATAACGATAACGATTTGCAATTGCAATTGCAATTGCAACTATGCAAAGTGCCATCTCACAAGCCTTTGCCAGACGTTTACCTGGTAAAGCCGTATAAGGCTCAGATCGATAACCGCTTGTTAGCTGTACCGGATGCCCGAACACCAGCAGCCAAAATTCAACTAACGGCAACCGCCAACTGCTCTTGCACCGGCCTGAAGCCGCTTTTATCCAGCACGCTTAACTGACCGCCGTCACACTTGAGCACCCGATCAGCCACAGCGAAGTAGCGGTCGTCGTGGCTGATAGCGATTACCGTCTTGCCCCGCGCTTTCAGCTCGGGCAGCAGTTCCAGATAGAAGAAGGCACGGAACAGCGGGTCCTGATCCGCCGCCCATTCGTCTAGCAGCAAAATAGGCCGCTCCTCCACCAGCGCCACCAGCAGGGCCAGGCGCTTGCGCTGCCCCTGGGACAACTGGGTGGTGGAAAGCAGACCGGCCGGATCGATGGACACTTTGCGCTCCATGCGCAGGCGAGCCAGCCAGGCCTGGGCCAGAGACAGATCGAAATTGCCTGTCGGGCCGACCAGTCGCTCGAACAGATGGAAGCTGGAAAACACTGTGGAAAAATGGCTGCGATACCAATCCGCCGCTCATCGGTGATCTCTTCGCCGTGCAAGCTCAATAGCCCGCCGCTTGGGCGATAAAGCCCGGTCAGCAACTTGGCCAGGGTCGACTTGCCGCTGCCGTTGCCGCCGACGATAAACAGCGTCTCGCCGGCATAGACATGCAGGTCGATGGGTCCCAAGTGAAAGCCATAATCATCGCTGACTGACGGATAGGCGTAAGTCAGCCCTTCGAGTTCTAGCAGCAGCTCACCGCTATTGGGAACCCTGGGCTGTTGGACAGCGAACTCGGGACGACAAGGTGCCAGGGTCAGCGACTCGATCTTGGCCAGGGCCACATTCCCGGAAACCAAGGTGGGCAGGCTGCCGATCATATCGTTGAGCGGCATGCGCAGGAACATCAGCACTAGGACGAAAGCCGCCACAGTGGCTGCGCCTATGCCCAGCCACGCTCCAGCGGCGAATAACCCACCGGCCAAGCCAAGGATCAGCGTCACCGTCCAGTTCAGGCTGAGCGTCCAGTAGCGGTCGGCAAGTACCTCGTTAGCCCGTGCACGGTCGGCCGCTGGAAGCAGATCAAGCGCGTAGAAACGCTGCTTGCGCTGGGTGTTCAACGCCAGTTCGTAGCGCCCCTCGATGGCCGCGGTATAGGCGGCGTAAAGCTGATCATCTGTGTCGCGCACCACTTTCATCAACTCGCGCATCCGCGCGAACCAGCCATGGGCCAACCAGACCCCCAGCCCCAACAACAACCCACAAAGCAGCAGCAGTTGCCAGGAAAGCCAGGCCAGATAGGCAAAGCCGCCCAACATCAAGATGCCGTTGTAGAGCACGAAGGGCAGCCGGTTGAAGGCCTGGCCTATGGACTCGACGTCCTTGCTCAGGGTGGCATACAGGCCCGCAGCGCCGATCTTCTCCAATTGCTCGATAGACGTATCCAGCAAGCGCTTGACCAGTTGCAGGCGCAGCTCATAGACCACCCGGTGGCCCAGGGCGGTCAGCAAGGCTTGGGAGGCGAAACCACAGGCAAATAGCACCAGCAGCAGGCCGAGGTAATAGCTCCCTCGAGCAATGCTCAGGGTCTGCGCACCGGCGATCAGCTGATTGATTTCGTTGAGCAGCGCGATGCCAGCCGCCGCGCTCGCCAGGCTGCCCAGCAGAGCCAGCGTGAGCAGACCACGGTGGCGTTGCAGCAAAGACATAAAGACCATCATGGATATCCCTCGATACGCTTATTCATAGGCTTGCAACAGGCTGTCGATCTGCGCCCATTGATCCTCTTCAGGTGTCAGGCAGGCTTGTTCGATCAACAGGGCCATGTCGCTTAGACGCGGATGGGCGAACAGCTCGGCCAAGGCCACCTCGCAGGCGAACTCGCGGGCGATCCGCGCTTGGATACGCACCAGTTGCAGGGACTGCGCGCCTAGGGCGAAGAGCTCGTCCTGGCGCGAGATGGCGCTTACTCCCAGCACTTCAGTCCAGATCGCGGCCAGGCGTTTTTCGCTATCGCTGGCCGGCGGCATCGTCGCTTCGGCCGCGCCCCAGACAGGAGCAGGCAATGCCTGGCGGTCGACCTTGCCGTTTGCATTCAGAGGAAGACTCTCCAGCCTGACGAAGGCCGCCGGCAGCATGTAGGCCGGCAGCCGCTCGCGCAGATAGGGGCCGAGACTTTCGCTGAGCAACTCAGGAGCGGCGCGCAGGTAGGCGACCAATGCATCCTGCCCGCCAGGTGCTTTGCGTACCGCCACCACAGCCTGTTGTACCTCGCCATGGGCGTTCAACGCCGCTTCGATTTCGCCCAACTCGATGCGAAAGCCGCGCAATTTCACCTGAAAATCCCGCCGGCCGAGAAACTCGACACTGCCGTCGGCGCGGTAGCGGGCCAGATCGCCAGTACGGTAGAGCCGGCTGCCTGGGCCTGCCCCCGGCGCGCCGGTCACGGCGAAGGGATTGGGCACAAAGGCCGCGGCGGTCAAATCAGCACGTCCGGCATAGCCACGAGCCAGGCCGGCACCACCGATATACAGCTCCCCCACTACGCCGGGTGGCTGCGGTTGTAAGTATTCATCGAGGATGTACAGACGGTTATTGGCCAGCGGCCGACCTATAGGGACGACTGCTGCATCCACTCGCTCGACCTTCTGCGCCGCCGACCATACGGTAGTTTCGGTCGGCCCGTAGACATTGCTCAGGCGCACACCGCGCGCCAGCAGGCGTTCGGCCAACTCGCCGGCCAGTGCTTCGCCGCCACAGAGCACCCGCAGTCCTTGCCAAGCTGGGCTGTCGTGATCCAGGAGCATCTGCCAGGTGGCCGGCGTCGCCTGCATCACGCTGATCGCCTGGGTCTCCAGCAGTTCGATCAAGGCGGCTGGCTGCAGCGTATGCTCACGCTGGGCGAGCACCACACAGGCGCCATGCAGCAATGGCAGGAACAGCTCCAGTGCTGCGATATCGAAGCCCAGAGTGGTCACCGCCAGCAACCGGTCATTAGCCGTCAGACGCGCATGCGCTTGGATACCCTGGAGAAAATTGGCCAATGCTTCGCGTTCGATCTGCACGCCCTTGGGTCGGCCGGTAGAGCCGGACGTATAGAGGCTGTAAGCCAGCTGCCGTGGCTGCGCGAGCAACCCGGGATTCGCTTCGCTGCGTGTCGCTAGGGTCGGTTCCAGCGACTCCAAGGTGACCACCGGCGAGCCGTTATCGAACAGGCCAGCCAAGGCTTCACGGGTCAGTAGCAGGCGCGGTGCAGCCTGGGCGAGTATATCGACGTTACGCGCGGGCGGCTGCGCCGGGTCGATCGGCAGGTAGGCGGCACCGGCCTTGTGGATCGCCAGTAATGCCACCAGCAATGCGGCCTCGCGCTCCAGGCAGACACCGATCAACTGCTCGCCGCCCACACCTTTCTCACGCAACCAGTGCGCCAGGCGATTAGCTCTGGCATTCAGCTCGGCGTAGCTCAACTGCTCTGTACCGCAGACCAGCGCGCAGCGCCCTGGAGCGACAAGGACACGGCGCTCGAAGAGGGCCAGCATGTCCTCACCCGGGTTCAACAACCGCTCGCTGCGGTTCCACTGACGCAACACCAGCTCGCGTTCACCGCTCGCCAACAGGGGCAGCTGCCAAACACTTGAGTCAGGGCTGTCCAGTAAAGCGTTCAGCAATTGCTGGTAATGCGCCGCTATGCGCTCGGCGGTGGCCGGCAGGAACAGATCCAGGTTGTACTCCAGTTCGCAGTGCACGCCATCCGGCCGCACTGCGACATCCAGACTCAGATCGAACTTGGCACTGTCGGCATCGATCCGCAGCTGCTCGATCTGGATATCCGCCAGACTCAGGCACACCGCTGCACCGCTACTCAGGTTAAACATCGCCTGAAACAACGGAGTGCGGCTCGGATCGCGCTCAATTTGCAATTGCTCCAGCAACAGTTCGAACGGCAGCTCGGCGTGATCCAGTGCCGCCAAGGACTCTTGGCGTAACCGCCGGCATAGCTCGCGGCCGCTCAGCTGGGTGCCCAGATCAACCCGGTAGACCAGGGTATTGACGAAGAAACCTATCAGCTCCTCCAGTTCGCACCGGCTGCGGGCCGCATGGGGCACGCCGATGGCGAAGGCCTGCTGGCCGCTGTAGCGCGCCAGCAGTACTTGCCAGGTAGCCAGCAGCAACACGAAGGGCGTGCAGCTCTCGGCTCGGCAGAACCGCTGGGCACGCTCGCTGAGCTCGCTCGGCAGGGCGAACCGCAGCCGCTGCCCGCGCTGGCTCGGCTGTGCCGGGCGCGGCAGGTCGGTGGGCAATTCCAGTACCGGCACGCGCTCGCCCAGATACTGGCGCCAGTGACGCAGCTCAGTCGCCAAAGCCTCGCCTTGCAACTGCTGGCGCTGCCACACCGCATAGTCGGGGTATTGCACGGGTAGCACCGGCAGCTCAGGCGTTTGTCCCGCCAGGGCCTGTGCGTAGGCGGCGGCCAAGTCCCGTACCAGAATGGGATTGGACCAGGCATCCGAGACTATGTGGTGCATGGCCAGCAGCAGGCCGTGGTTCTGCTCGTCGAAGTGCAGCAGGGTTACCCGCAGCAGTGGAGCCAGATTCAAGTCGAAGGTCTGTGCGGCCTCATCCTGCAGACGGCGACTGAGGACGGCCAACTGTGCCTCATCAGACATGCCGGTGTGTTGCTCGCAGGCCAGGCTGAACGACACCTCAGCAAGGGCAATCTGTTGCGGTTCGCCCTGAATGTCTTCGAAGCGAGTGCGCAATACCGCGTGCCGAGCGATCAAGGCTTGGAAGGCTTTCTCCAACGCCAACACATCGAGCCTGCCGCTCAGGTGAAAAGCCCGAGTAAGATTGTAGGCTGTCGATTCTGGGGCCAGCCGCTGCAGAAACCACAAACGCTGTTGGGCAAAGGACAGGGGGGACGGACCGGCGGATAGCAGTAAGGATATGCGGTCTACCTGAGACGCTTCATCCTCAAGCAGCAGCGCCAGCAAGGCGCTATCGAGCTCATTCATGCAGAGTAATATCCGAGACTAGACGCCGCAGGCAGGGCGTCAAATGCGTGCGAATATTAAATACAAATGATAATTATTGTCAAAATGATATAGCGCAGCACGCACCGACCACTGCCGCCCCCATCGGCTAAGCAAACCTCGGCCCGAGCTAGGCCTTGCCCAAGCTCGGGTAAACGGTTCTGTTTGAGGCGATACTGGCCCCGCCCGACGCGCACGAGAATATCTCGCCTATACAGACGTGCCCCCCTTGGCGGACGCTAACCAGGGAGATCGGCTCACCCGAGTTGGCAAGGTGTTTATGGAGTTGCCAAGTGGTTAGCCCTTCGTCGTGATCACCTTGAAGAGCGAGCAGTATCTTCATTCGCAGCAGGCTGTTCCAAGCTCGGTAACTAGTCACCGGCCGAGTACGAAAAAGCAACCGCCTGAAATTCCCCTATTCAGGTGTCCACTAAAACTTGACCACGACACGTAGCGTTTGCGGTACCGCTTTCGACGATGCCGAAGGTGTAGGTAAAGCAACCCGCCGCCCCTTTATCCACATCGACAAAGCGGTAAATCCACTCATGACTGACAGCTTGATCAGGCTATTCCAGCTTCAAGCGCTGTGCGATCTGCTCGGGACTAAAACCCTGCTCCAGCCAGAGCGGAATATGCGCATGCAGCCACACTTTCGGCTTGCAGAATTTGTGTGCACTGCGCTGGCGAACGCCGCTTTGCTGGTCTGCCAGGACCGCTTTGTAGGCCTTTTGAGTCCCATTGCGGCGAACTTCCCGACTGACTGTCGCGGAATGGACGCCCAGCTGTTTGGCGATGCGCACTTGACTCATGCGTAAGCGCTCCATAGACCCCACCTCCCTCTGGAGAGGTTTTGCGTTTTACAGTGGCGTCGTTGGTTGGCAGTTCCAAGGCAGCAGCGCTTCGTAGGCTTCAACGCTGTTGGCCAGCGGCAGGCGTTCGAGGACATGGCGCAACCAGGCGTAGGGCTCCTGGCCATTGGTCTTGGCGGTTTCCACCAGGCTGTAGAGTTGGGCGCTGGCGGTCGCGCCTTTCGGCGTGTCGCTGAACAGCCAGTTCTTGCGACCTATGACGAAGGGCCGGATCGCGCGCTCGGCAGCGTTGTTATCGATCGGCAGGTGGCCAGCCTCGATGTAGCGTTCGAGTCGGCTCCAGTTGCTCGCCAGGTAGTTCACTGCTTTGCCCAGGGCATTCTGCGCCGTGACCTGCGGCTGGGTTTTCTCCAGCCAGGTCTTGAGCTGATCGAGGAGCGGTAGGCTGTGCTGCTGGCGGCCCCGGTAGCGCTGTTCATCGCTGGCATCCTTAAGTTCGCGCTCGATGCCGTAGAGCTTGTTGATCATCCCCAACGCGATGTCGGCACGCCCGGTTTTGCCCTTCGGTTGCACCTTTTGCGCTTCGACGAACTTGCGCCGCGCATGCGCCCAGCAGGCCAGGCGCTCAACACCTTGTTGTGCGGCCACGGCGTTGTAGCCGGCGTAATCGTCGGTCATCAGGTAGCCGCGATAACCGTCGAGCAGGCGCAGCGGCACCTCCTGCGCGCGGCTGGTTGTGTAGTCGAAGAGGATCACCGGCTTGCCAGGCGGGCCACCGGTCTGCACCCACATCCAGGAGTGGCTGCTCGGATCGCGCCCAGGCTCCTTGAGCACCTGCACGCGGGTTTCATCGCAGTGGATCACCGGACTGTCCAGCAGCCTGTCGCGCATCAGGTTGAGCAACGGTTGTAGCAGTTCGCCGCACTGGATCACCCAGCGCGCCAGGGTCTGCCGGGGGATGTCGATGCCATGGCGACTGAGCATCTTTTCGAAGCGATACAGTGGGATGCCGTCGGCGTATTTGCTGGTCAGCAGCATCGCCAGCACGCTCGGGCTGGCCAGGCTTTTCTCGATCAGTTGGGCCGGTTTGTCAGCGGTGACCGGCGCGCTTTCGCAGGCCTTGCAGGCATAGGTCTTGCGAATGTGGCGGATCACCTGAACCTGCATCGGGATGATTTCCAGCTGCTCGCTGGTTTCTTCGCCGATGGCCTGCTTGCGGCAACCGCATTCGCAGGTCAGTTCGTGTTCGGGCAGTTCGTGGATGACCTCGACACGCGGTAGTTCGGCCGGTAACGGCTTGCGCTTGCCGCGGCGCTTGGTCGGCGCAACGACTTCTTCCTCGACCTCAGCGGCCGGAGCTTCAGCCGCCGCTTCGGCCAGGCTTTCCGCTTCGTTGAACATCTCTAGCTGCGGTGAATCCGGGTCGCTGCTCTGCTCGGATTTACGGCCGAACAGGCGCTGGATCAACAGCGCGTTTTGTTCGCGCAGGCGCTCGATCTGCCCATCCTTGTCCTTGGCCAATTCCTGCGCCGACGACAACACCTCAGCGAGCAATTGCTTGAGCGCGGCGGGGTCATCAGGAAGGGTTTCGGGCACAGAAATCATGCCGTGGATTATACCGGCTCAGGTGACGAACCTAGGGGTCAAAACCTGGTGCGGCCGGTTGCGCCACAGGTCGATACCGTCCAACAACCAGTTCAACTCCTGGGCCGTCAGCACGATCGCATCTTCGCCAGGTTCCGGATGCGACTTGAAGCGTTCAGCCTCCAATCGCTTGAGCCACAGGCAAAAGCCGTTGCGCTCCCAATACAAAATCTTCACCCGGCTGCGCGCGCGGTTGAGGAAGACGAACAGCACCGGGTCGAACACCGCCACCTTGATATCCAGCTCGACCAGGGCGGCCAGGCCATCGATGGATTTTCGGAAATCCACCGGCTTGGGGTATAGATAGACTTTTTCGACTTTGGCGTCGGGGCGCATCATGACGGCTGGCTCCAGAAAGAAATTGGAGCTCAGCATTGGCTGGCCTGCGGATCATTTGTAGATGAGGTTTATGGAGCGCTTACGAAGCGTTCACTACCGGGCAGCAGCTTTCGCTTGGGCCGGCAGACTTGGCGCCGGGCTCTCATCTGCTGCTGCGCCGCACGGGCCGAGTAACGACCGCAGACCTCTCGATTACGGCGCAACTCGCGACTGATAGTCGAGGGGGATCGGTTGATCAGGTGGGCAATCTTGCGCAGGCTAAAGCCTTGGGCATGACCGATTTGAATAGTGGCGCGCTCTTCAACGCTGAGTTCGGAATAAGACATAGGGGCAGCACCGTATCGGAAAGATCAGGTGTTGCACTCAGTTTTTGCCGCCGCCGTTGCTTAGCAGATTGGGGAGCACCCACCATCTCTACTAGACTTATAATCTGCGGATAGTGCAAATTAGCGACACGATCTAAAATCCGCCTCAACACAAAATAAAAGGCCCAGCTTTGAAAGCCAGGCCGTATTAGATATTTAACCTTTACAGAGCCTAAAGGGAAACCTGGCTTTAGCAGCCAGGTCTTCCAAGACTGACTGACACTACCGGAAGCTGTAATAATTTCGGCCAAGTTTCGCTGGACTGCAAACTATCAAACTTCGACTTCAGGCTGTTTTTCAGGCGCCGGGGCACCGGATTCAGCTTGTTTCTTAGGCATCATTTTCTCGCGGATCATACCTTCAATCTTGTCCATGGTGGCTTTGTTTTCCAACAGCCACTTCATGGTATTGGCCTTGCCTTGGCCGATCTTATTGCCTTCAAAGGCATACCAAGCACCTGATTTATCGATAAAATCATTTGCGACCGCCAAGTCTACAATTTCACCTACCTTACTAATACCTTGGCCGTAAATAATTTGGAACTCTGCTTGTTTAAAAGGTGCTGCAACTTTATTCTTTACAACTTTTACACGGGTTTCACTGCCGGCAACTTCGTCACCTTCCTTCACTGCACCGGTGCGACGGATATCCAGACGTACCGAGGCATAGAATTTCAGGGCGTTACCGCCAGTTGTAGTTTCAGGGCTCCCAAACATAACACCTATCTTCATACGAATTTGGTTAATGAAGATACACATAGTGTTCGAGTTTTTAAGGTTACCCGTAATCTTACGCATTGCCTGACTCATCATGCGCGCGGCCAACCCAACGTGCATATCCCCAATTTCACCTTCGATTTCAGCTTTGGGTGTAAGAGCTGCCACTGAGTCGACAACAATAAGATTAATAGCACCAGATCTAGTAAGGATATCCACGATCTCGAGCGCCTGCTCTCCGGTATCTGGCTGCGAGCACAGGAGATCATCAATATTAACGCCAAGCTTTGCTGCGTAGATTGGGTCAAGTGCATGCTCGGCATCGATAAATGCACATGTCAGCCCTTGACGTTGCGCTTCAGCAATAACTGAGAGTGTTAGAGTCGTCTTACCCGAAGACTCAGGCCCGTATATCTCTACAATACGACCGCGCGGCAAACCGCCTACGCCTAGAGCGATGTCCAGACCAAGCGAGCCGGTCGATATGACATCGATATCCATAGTGCGATCTGAACCCAGTCGCATAATGGAACCCTTACCAAACTGCTTCTCAATCTGTGAGAGAGCCGCTTCTAACGCTTTGCTTTTTGCCTGATCCATTCTTATCGACCACTCGAATTAGTAATTAATCGAATCTTACTGATTTGCTTAGGGATGGTCTGAAGTAGCCATGTATTTCTGGCTGACTTCAGCCCCGCCGATTTTGAAAGCGGCAAATCGATCAAAAACGATCAGATTACCCATTCATTTCTGTGTTTTTAGCCGCCGCGAGTAGCTCGCGGCAGCCATTTCCCGCATTACAGGCGCACCTCTCCTGCATTGGTCAGTAAATGTCGGCGTGCCATCCACAGGTTCGACAGCGCGAACAGCGTCACCAGTTGCGCCGTGTTCTTGGCCAAGCCACGGAAGCGTGTCTTTACATAACTGAACTGACGCTTGATCACCCGGAACGGGTGCTCAACCTTGGCGCGCACCTGGGCCTTGGCCTTCTCGATCTTGCGTTTGGCTTTGTACAGCGGGCTGCTCTTACCCAGCTTCTTATAGGTGCTGCGGCGGGCAGCAACCTGCCAGATCACCTCGCGCCCATCATGTTCGGGGCGCTTTTCGACGCCGGTATAACCCGCATCGGCGCACACCACGTTTTCCTCGCCGTGCAGCAACTTGTCGACCTGAGTGACATCCGCCACGTTGGCCGCCGTGCCTACCACGCTGTGTACCAGCCCCGACTCGTCATCCACGCCAATGTGCGCCTTCATGCCGAAGTAGTATTGGTTGCCCTTCTTGGCCTGGTGCATCTCTGGGTCCCGTTTGCCGTCCTTGTTCTTGGTCGAACTCGGCGCATTGATCAGCGTGGCATCGACGATGGTGCCTTGGCGCAACGACAGGCCACGGTCGCCAAGATAGCCATTGATGACGGCCAGGATGCCGGCAGCCAACTCATGTTTCTCCAGCAGACGACGGAAGTTGAGGATGGTGGTTTCGTCGGGGATACGTTCCAGACTCAGCCCGGCGAACTGCCGCAGGATAGTGGTCTCGTACAGCGCTTCTTCCATCGCCGGGTCGCTGTAGCCGAACCAGTTCTGCATCAGGTGCACACGTAGCATCGCCATCAGCGGATAGGCCGGCCGACCGCCTTCACCCTTGGGGTAATACGGTTCGATCAGTGCGATCAAACCCTTCCACGGCACCACCCGATCCATCTCGATCAGGAACAACTCTTTGCGGGTCTGCTTGCGTTTGCCGGCGTACTCGGCATCGGCGAAGGTCATTTGCTTCATCGGAAAACTCGGCGGGTGGCGTCCGGGCATTTTGCCAAAATCAGGAAGTCTTATTCAGAGTTTCCTTAGAGCGTGCCCCTACGAGAGGAAAGGATACCTCCTAAGTGAACCAAATCTATGCTGCAACACCGAATACTGCATCCTGCAGGCCGACGTGCATGTCGCCCATCTCGCCTTCAATCTCTGCTTTCGGCACCAGGGCAGCAACCGAGTCGACAATGATCACGTCGATGGCATTGGAGCGCACCAGCATGTCGGTAATTTCCAGGGCCTGCTCGCCGGTATCCGGCTGCGACACCAGCAGGTCATCGACGTTGACGCCGAGCTTGCCAGCGTAATCAGGGTCGAGGGCGTGTTCGGCATCGACGAAGGCGCAGGTGGCGCCCAGCTTCTGCGCTTCGGCAATTACCGACAGGGTCAGGGTGGTTTTACCGGAGGACTCAGGGCCGTAGATTTCAACGATACGGCCTTTCGGCAGACCGCCAATGCCCAGGGCGATGTCCAGCCCCAGCGAGCCGGTGGAGATGGCCGGGATCGCCTGGCGATCATGATCGCCCATACGCATCACCGCGCCCTTGCCGAATTGCTTTTCAATCTGGCCCAGAGCTGCCGCCAAGGCGCGCTTCTTATTCTCGTCCATTTAAGTCCTCACGTAATCAAGAAGGGCCAGCTAGCGGCCACCAACAACTGTATAAGTAGACAGTATTATTCCACAGGGCAAGTCGCCCGCCTACCCCGCGTTTGGATTTTCTTGCGCCAGCAGGCGCAACAGCCCAGCCAGCGCGGCCTCAACCGTTTGTCGGCGAACTTCGCTGCGATCCCCGGCAAACTGCCGGTGCACGCTAAATAGCCGCTCACCATCACCCCAGGCCAGCCAGACGGTGCCCACCGGTTTCTCCGCCGAGCCGCCATCCGGCCCCGCGACACCGCTGACTGCCACGGCATAACGCGCGCCACTATGGGCCTGCGCCCCGTGCACCATGGCCTCGACCACCTCCTGACTCACTGCGCCAACCGTGGCAAACAGCGCCTCGGGAACATTCAACTGTTTAGTCTTTTGCGCGTTGGAGTAAGTGACATAACCCGCTTCAAACCAGGCCGAGCTGCCGGGAATCCGGGTAATCGCCTCGGCAATGCCGCCGCCAGTACAGGATTCTGCGGTGGTCACCTGGGCCTTGGCGGCAATCAGTTGCCTGCCCAGCTCGGCAGCCAATTGGGTCAGGGCATATTCATTAGCAGTCATCTGCACTCCGGGGTTAAAGCCAGCCAGGCCGATACCGTACACTAGGCGCTTTTGCGATTCAGCCGGACAGTTAAAACGATGAGCCAAAGCGACCTCAGTTCTCACACGCCGATGATGCAGCAGTACTGGAAGCTGAAAAATCAGCATCCCGAACAGCTGATGTTTTACCGCATGGGCGACTTCTACGAGATCTTCTACGAGGACGCGAAAAAGGCCGCCAAACTACTGGATATCACCCTGACCGCTCGTGGCCAGTCGGCCGGACAGGCCATCCCCATGTGCGGAATTCCCTACCATTCGCTGGAAGGCTACCTGGCCAAACTGGTCAAGCTCGGCGAGTCTGTGGTGATCTGCGAGCAGATCGGCGACCCGGCCACCAGCAAGGGTCCGGTGGAGCGTCAGGTGGTGCGCATCATCACCCCGGGCACGGTCAGCGACGAAGCACTGCTCGATGAGCGTCGCGACAACCTGCTGGCCGCAGTACTGGGCGATGAGCGCCTGTTCGGCCTGGCTGTGCTGGACATCACCAGCGGCCGCTTCAGCGTGCTGGAGATCAAGGGCTGGGAAAACCTGCTGGCCGAACTTGAGCGCCTGAACCCGGTTGAACTGTTGATCCCCGATGACTGGCCGCAGGATCTTCCTGCGGAAAAACGCCGGGGCTCACGCCGTCGCGCGCCGTGGGACTTCGAGCGCGATACCGCACACAAAAGCCTGTGCCAACAGTTCGGCACCCAAGATCTCAAGGGCTTTGGCTGCGAGAACCTGACCCTGGCCATCGGCGCTGCCGGCTGCCTGCTGGCGTATGCCAAGGAAACCCAGCGCACCGCCCTGCCGCACTTGCGCAGCCTGCGTCACGAACGTCTGGACGACACGGTGATTCTCGACGGTGCCAGCCGACGCAATCTGGAGCTGGATATCAACCTGGCCGGCGGGCGCGACAACACCCTGCAATCAGTGGTCGATCGCTGCCAAACCGCCATGGGTAGCCGCCTGCTCAGCAGGTGGCTGAATCGCCCACTGCGTGACCGCAGCATTCTCGAAGCGCGCCAAGAATCGATTGCCTGCCTGCTAGAGCGCTACCGCTTTGAAACCCTGCAACCGCAGCTCAAGGAAATCGGCGATCTGGAGCGCATCCTCGCACGTATCGGCCTGCGCAATGCGCGCCCGCGTGACCTGGCGCGCCTGCGCGACGCCCTCGCCGCCCTGCCCACGCTGCAGATGGCCATGACCAATCTGGAAGCGCCACACCTGAGCGAGCTGGCCGGCATAGTCAGCACCTACCCGGAACTGGCCGAGCTGCTGGCCCGGGCGATTATCGACAACCCACCCGCGGTGATCCGTGACGGCGGCGTGCTCAAGACCGGCTACGACTCCGAGCTGGACGAGCTGCAATCGCTCAGCGAGAACGCCGGCCAATACCTGATGGACCTGGAAACCCGCGAGAAAGCCCGCACCGGCCTGGCCAACCTCAAGGTCGGCTACAACCGGGTGCACGGCTACTTTATCGAGTTGCCCAGCAAGCAGGCCGAATCGGCCCCGGCCGACTATATCCGCCGGCAAACCCTGAAAGGCGCCGAGCGCTTTA
Organism: Pseudomonas anguilliseptica; assembly: GCF_900105355.1. Lineage (NCBI taxonomy): Bacteria > Pseudomonadati > Pseudomonadota > Gammaproteobacteria > Pseudomonadales > Pseudomonadaceae > Pseudomonas > Pseudomonas anguilliseptica. Next base: position 190,954 of record NZ_FNSC01000002.1, on the reverse strand, counting down.
TCACACCCGAGCTGAAAGAGTTCGAAGACAAGGCGCTGTCAGCCAAGAGCCGCGCCTTGGCCCGCGAGAAGATGCTCTATGACGAACTGCTGGAACGCCTGATCAGCCACCTCGGCCCGCTGCAGGACAGTGCTGCGGCCCTAGCCGAGCTGGATGTATTGAGCAACCTGGCCGAGCGCGCGCTGAATCTGGATCTCAATCGCCCGCGCTTTGTCGACGAGCCGTGCATGCGCATCGACCAGGGCCGGCATCCGGTGGTCGAGCAGGTACTGACCACCCCCTTTGTGGCCAACGACCTGAGCCTGGACGATGACACGCGCATGCTGATCATCACCGGGCCGAACATGGGTGGTAAATCCACCTATATGCGCCAGACCGCATTGATCGTGCTGCTCGCGCATATCGGCAGCTTCGTGCCGGCGAAAAGCTGCGAGCTGTCGCTGGTCGACCGCATCTTTACCCGTATCGGCTCAAGCGATGACCTGGCCGGCGGCCGCTCGACCTTTATGGTGGAGATGAGCGAGACCGCCAACATTCTGCACAACGCCAGCGAGCGCAGCCTGGTGCTGATGGACGAAGTCGGCCGCGGCACCAGCACCTTCGACGGCCTGTCGCTGGCCTGGGCGGCTGCCGAACAGCTGGCCAAGCTGCGCGCCTACACCCTGTTCGCCACGCATTACTTCGAGCTGACCGTGCTGCCGGAAAGTCAGCCCATCGTGGCCAACGTGCATTTGAATGCCACCGAGCACAATGAGCGCATCGTCTTCCTCCACCACGTGCTGCCTGGCCCTGCCAGTCAGAGCTATGGTTTGGCGGTAGCACAGCTGGCAGGCGTGCCGAATGAGGTTATCCTGCGCGCCCGCGAGCACCTGGCGCGTCTGGAAACCACCAGCCTGCCCCATGAGCTGCCAACTACGCAGTCCGGCCAGATGGCCGCACCGATGCAGAGCGATATGTTCGCCAGCCTGCCGCACCCGCTGCAGGACGAATTACGCAAGATCAACCCGGATGATCTGACTCCGCGCAAAGCGCTGGAACTGTTATATACATGGAAGACACGCTTCTAACGCTATTGCGCGCGAACTGTTAGAATCGCGCGCATTTTTATGACTGCCCGACTTAAAGCCTGAGCCGTGGCCATTACCCCTAGCCTGCTGAAACCCGCATAGAACGGGGCAGGCTGGCGCCCGAGGAGAGAATCAGAAATGACCTTCGTCGTTACCGACAACTGCGTCAAATGCAAATACACCGACTGCGTAGAAGTCTGCCCGGTGGACTGCTTCTACGAAGGCCCGAACTTCCTGGTGATCCACCCGGACGAGTGCATCGATTGCGCACTCTGCGAGCCTGAGTGCCCTGCACAAGCCATCTTCTCCGAAGATGAGGTGCCGGAAGATCAGCAGGAATACATCGAACTGAACGCTGACTTGGCCGAAGTCTGGCCAAATATCACCGAGAAGAAAGAGTCCCTGCCGGACGCTGAAGAGTGGGATGGCGTGAAGGACAAGCTGCAGTATCTGGAGCGCTAGTACGTAGCTGCGCTGGCTGCACAAAAACCCGCCTCGCGCGGGTTTTTACTTTCTGCGGGGCCATAACTCTCTGGAGCAAGAGGCCGGCAGAACCACCGAAAAATACCAAGCACATAAAATGCGGGCAAAAAAAGGGGCGACTCGCGTCGCCCACTCTTTTGTCCCTAGTCCCTGTATTTCCCAGCTCATTATCCTGATGAATCGCGTCCTACGATGTCCTGATTGTCATCCTGACAACCTGTGCTTGTCCCTGAGCACAGGTGTAATACTAGCGATTTCCGCCCTCTGAACAAGCGCTGAAAACTCCACACGGATGGCATCCAACCCTTTTCAATAAAAATAAATACTGTTTAAAAACAGCAACTTAATAAAATTTAGAGCACTTAACCTGTCACCTTGCGCACTAATGGCTTACGCCCCCTGTAAGCAATGGCTTACATAAGCACTCACAAAACTCGCCAGGAATAACGTTGAGCACAATGCGTGACACTCACCAGAGAGTGGCTGGCAGATAGTTTCATACTCGCCGGAGAGGCTCTGCCGCTTTAGGATCAACAATCACAATCGTCATCGTCCAACAGTCGATGATCATCTGGACAGTGTGATGGTCCCGCTATAATCTTCGGGACTTTGGCGGGCGTCGTATAGTGGTAATACCCTAGCTTCCCAAGCTAGAGCTGTGGGTTCGATTCCCATCGCCCGCTCCAAATCGCAGTTTTCAAAGCCCTGATTTCTAACAAGATTTCGGGGCTTTTTGCTTTCAGGGTTAAAGGGCCGCACATAGGCCAAAGCAAAAGCAGCACTTGGCTGAACGAGATAATCCATTGAAAACGAAGTAAGCGCTGAATAGCACAAGCACACCACCAGACATTTGCTAACAACGCTGGCGTGCTGCAGTAGATGGCGTTCCCAACTGGATTCGAACCAGTATCTAGCCCTTAGGAGGGGCTTATTCTATCCATTGAACTATGGGAACCGAGGCTGGATAGACGGGCCACCAGCGGGCGGCATCTTAGCGAGGCTGGGCGGTTTTGTCATGCCGCTGCCATCATCTCTGCGCCATACTGCCAACCGGCTGTCATAAGGAGAGGAGATCGCCATGCGCCCCGCTGCTTCGCATCATCTGCCGGATTCGCCTTTTGCCGATTTTCACCTGCGTGCGGTTAGCATTAATGATGCTGCTGCCCTGGCTACCTTACTGCAACAACTGGCGCCCGATGAGCCGCGTGCCGATGCCAAGCTACTGGCTTTACGCTTGAGCGAGCTGCCGGTGAGCCGTGTGGTGCTGGTGGCCGAGCGTGACGGCAAGTTACTCGGCACCTGTACGGTCAATCTGATTGAGCACCTGGCGCACAATTTTGCCCGTTCGGCGATTCTGGAAGATGTGGTGGTGGATACTGAGGCGCGCGGCCTGGGGATTGGCCAGACGCTGATGGGCAAAGCCATCGAACGCGCCCGCGCCTGGGGTTGTTACAAGGTGGCACTGTCCAGTAGCCAGAGCCGTGAAGCTGCCCATGCGTTTTATGCCAGTCAGGGGTTAAGCCGCATGGGATTAGTTTGGCGTTGATGTTGGACTAAGAAACCATCTCTAAAGCTATGTCTGCACAGTCTGCGCTCAACAGACGAGCGCTTTTGTAGGAGCGGGCTTGCCCGCGAATCGACGTCGGCCTAAAAGCATCGCGGCCAAGGCCGCTCCTACAAGTAATGCAAAACGTGTCGGTAGTGGGGCTACGTTTAGCCGTTTTTATCGGCCGAACCGCTCTTCGGCCAATTGATCGGCAATCTCCACCGTGGTTTTGCTCGCCGCATCGGCGCGTTGGAAGATCTGTTCCAGGGTCGCGCCGATGCCTTCGATATGCGCTTTCAGCTGCGCAGCACTTCCGCCACTGCGACCGTAATAGACATCGATAATGCCGCCGGCATTGATCGCGTAATCCGGCGCGTACAGGCACTCGTTGCGGCGCAGGGTTTCCGCCAGGCTGGCATCGGCCAGTTGGTTGTTTGCGGCCCCAGCGATAATCGGTGCACGCAGGGCTTCCAGAGTTTGCTGGTTGATGATGCCGCCCATGGCGCACGGCGCGAATACATCGACATCCAGGCCGAAAATTGCCTGCTGGCTGACGGCGGTTGCACCCAGCTGCTCGACCGCGCTACGTACATTGGCCTCGACAATATCGCTTACCCACAGCTCGGCCCCAGCGGCTTTGAGCTGACGCGCCAGGTCGAAGCCAACCTGCCCTACCCCTTGGATCGCGACTTTCAGACCGTGCAGGTCATCACGGCCCAGGCGGTGTTTGACTGCGGTCTGGATGCCGATAAACACGCCGTAAGCAGTGGACGGTGACGGGTCGCCATTACGCGTGCCGCCAGCGAAGGCTTCGCGCAGCTCGGCGCCGGATACGTGGCGCGTGCGCTCGGCCATGATCTGCATTTCCGCAACGCCAGTGCCGGAGTCGGCGGCGGTGATATAGCGGCCGCCGAGGCTGTCGACAAAATCGCCCATAGCCTGAAACAGCGCCGCGCTCTTGCCGGTATGCGGATCGCCGATAATTACCGCCTTGCCGCCACCCAGCGGCAGGTTGGCCAGGGCCGACTTGTAGGTCATGCCGCGCGACAGGCGCAGCACATCGCGCAGCGCTTCATCGTCATTGGCGTAGGGCCACATGCGGCAACCGCCAAGAGCCGGGCCGAGGTTGCTGTTGTGAATGGCGATAATCGCCTTCAGGCCGCTGGCCTTGTCGTGGCCGTAGACCACCTGCTCGTGGTGGTCGAAATCGATATGGGAAAACACGGACATAGGTGCCTCGTTTTTTTGTTGTAAGAGGTCACCCTCTCCCGGTTAAGGGAGAGGGTGAAGGTTATAAGCGTCAGGGGTTTGTTATGCGGCCGGCTCGAACAACTGCACGGCCTGAATTTCGCTGACCAGCATGCGCGCCTTGAGCTGGCTGCTCTGCTCGCGCACCTTGGCCAGGCTGCGCTCCTTGACGTGGCCATAGCCGCGGATCTGCTCCGGCAGCTCAGCCAGGGCCAAGGCCGTGCGGTAGTTGTCGGCGTTGAGCTCCTTGAGCAGGTACTCCAGATCCTGCTCGTAGTCGTCGATCAGCTGCAGCTCAAGCCGGCGCTCGGCGCTGTAGCCAAACAGGTCCAGTGGCGTGCCACGCAGGAACTTGAACTTGGCCAATACGCCAAACGCTTTGAGCATCCAGGGGCCAAAGGCGCGCTTGCGCGGCTCACCGGTGCTGGCGTCCGGCTTGCTCAGCCAGGACGGTGCCAGGTGGAACTGCAAGCGGTAGTCGCCACTGAACTGCGCCTCCAACTGACGGATAAAACTGCCATCGCTGTACAGCCGCGCCACTTCATACTCGTCCTTGTAGGCCAGCAGTTTGAAGTAGTAACGCGCCACTGCCTTGCTCAACGCTTGGTCAGCGCTCTTGTCGACCTGCTGCACCCGCGCCACCTGCTCGCGGTAACGCTCGGCGTAGGCGGCGTTCTGGTAGGCAGTCAGGCGCACCACGCGATCAGCGACGATTTCGTCCAGAGTCTGGCAATGCGGCGCTTCGATCACGTCTGGCTTGGCCAGACGCTCCACCGCGACCGCATCATGGGCCGCACGACGGCCCCAGAGAAAGGCCTGCTGATTCAGTTGCACAGCCACGCCATTAAGCTCGATGGCCTTGTTGATGGCTTCAGAGGAAACCGGCACCAGGCCTTTCTGGTAAGCGAAACCGAGCATAAACAGGTTGGTGGCGATGCTGTCGCCAAGCAGGCGGGTGGCCAGACGGCTGGCATCGACAAAGTGGGTTTTGCTCGCCCCCACCGCTTCGATCAGCGCCTCGCGCATGGCCGCGCCAGGCACCTGGGCATCGGGGTTGCGGGTGAATTCGGCGGTTGCAGCTTCATGACTGTTGACCACCGCATGGGCGATCTTGTCATTCAGCTTGGCCAGGGCCTCTTCACTGGCCGACACCACCAGATCGCAACCGAGCAGCAGGTCGGTTTCCCCGGCTGCGATGCGTACGGCAAAGATATCGTTCTGCTTGGCGGCGACGCGGATATGGGTGATCACCGGGCCAAATTTCTGCGCCAGGCCAGCCTGATCGAGCACGCTGCAGCCCTTGCCTTCGATATGCGCAGCCATGCCGAGCAACGCGCCGACAGTGGTCACGCCGCTGCCGCCGACACCCGGCAAGAGGATATTCCAAGGGCGATCCAGCGCAGGTTGGCGCGGTTCCGGTAAGGCGATAAATAGCGCGCCCAGGCCAACGGCCGTGGGTTTGCGCAGACTGCCGCCGTGCACAGTGACAAAACTCGGACAGAAGCCCTCCACGCAGCTGAAATCCTTGTTGCAGGAGTTCTGGTCGATCTCGCGCTTACGCCCCAACTCGGTTTCCAGCGGCAGCACTGACAGGCAGTTGGACTTGACGCTGCAATCGCCGCAACCCTCGCACACCGCCGGGTTGATAAAGGCACGCTTCTGCGGGTCGACCAGCTTGCCGCGCTTGCGCCGACGACGTTTCTCGGTGGCGCAGGTCTGATCGTAGATGATCACCGAGCAACCCTGGAACTCGCGCAGCTCACGCTGCACAGCATCCAGATCACGCCGATGGTGGAAGGTGACGATAGGCGCGAAGGTGTTGCGCGTCGGGTATTTTTCCGGCTCGTCGGTGACCAGGGCAATGCGTTTCACCCCTTCGGCGTACACCTGCTGGCTCAGCTGATCGACGCGCAGTTCGCCGTCGATGGGCTGGCCGCCGGTCATGGCCACGGCGTCGTTGTAGAGAATTTTGTAGGTGATATTCACCCCGGCGGCCACGGCCGCACGCAGGGCCAGCTGGCCGGAGTGGAAGTAGGTGCCGTCGCCGAGGTTCTGGAAGATATGCGGGGTGTCGGTAAACGGCGCCTGGCCGATCCAGGTCGCGCCCTCGCCGCCCATCTGGGTAAAGGTGTCGGTATTGCGGTCCATCCACTGGGTCATGTAATGGCAACCAATACCGCCTTGGGCACGGCTGCCTTCCGGCAGTTTGGTCGAGGTGTTGTGCGGGCATCCGGAGCAGAAATGCGGGGTGCGCACGGTGTGATGCTTAGGCGCGGCCAGCGAGGCTTCCTTGGCGGCGAGGAAGGCCAGGCGCTCTTCAATTTGCGGGCTGCTGTAGATCGGCGCGAGGCGCTTGGCGATGGCGCGGGCGATCATCGCCGGGGTCAGTTCGGACAGGTTCGGCAGCAGCGAATGCCCGGCTTCGTCGAACTCGCCCACCACCACCGGGCGCTTGCCCACGGGCCAGTTGTACAGCTGACCGGTGAGCTGGTCTTCGATGATGCTGCGTTTTTCCTCGACCACCAGAATCTCGTCCAGGCCTTCGGCGAACTCATGCACCGAAACAGGCTCCAGCGGCCAGCTCATGCCGACCTTGAGTACGCGCAGGCCGACCTGGGCGCACAGCGCTTCGTCCAGACCGAGGTCGTCCAGGGCCTGGCGCACGTCGAGATAGGACTTACCGGTGGTGATAATGCCCAGGCGCGGGTTGGGCGAATCGAGCTTGATCTGGTTGAGGTTGTTGGCCAGCGCAAAGGCACGGGCGGCGTAGATTTTGTAGGTGTTAAGGCGCGCTTCCTGAGCAAGGGGCGGGTCAGGCCAGCGGATATACACGCCGTCCTCCGGCAGCTGGAAGTCCTCGGGAATCTTCACCTGCATGCGCAGCGGGTCGACATCCACCACGGCGGAAGAATCGACGTTTTCGGCGATGGTTTTCAGCGCCACCCAGCAACCGCTGTAACGCGAAAGCTCCCAGCCGATGATCCCGTAATCGAGAATCTCCTGAACGTTGGCCGGGTTGAGTACCGGTATCGAGGCGGCGATAAACGCATGCTCGCTCTGGTTGGCAATGCTCGAGGACTTGCAGCCATGGTCGTCGCCGGCCAGCAGCAGCACACCGCCATGCTCGGAGACGCCGGCCGAGTTGCCGTGCTTGAACACATCACCGCAGCGGTCCACACCCGGACCCTTGCCGTACCACATGGCAAACACGCCGTCGTAGCGCGCACCGGGGAACAGACTGGTCTGCTGGCTGCCCCACACCGAGGTGGCGGCTAACTCTTCGTTGACCCCCGACTGGAAGTGGATGTGATTGTCTTTGAGGTACTCCTTGGCATCCCACAGGCTCTTGTCGAGGTTGCCCAGCGGCGAGCCACGGTAACCGGAAATAAAGCACGCGGTATTCAGGCCATGAGCTGCGTCGCGTTGCTTCTGCAGCATGGGCAGACGGGTCAGCGCCTGGGTGCCGGTCAGGTAGAGGTGACCGGTAGCAAGGCGGTACTTGTCATCCAGGCGGATCTCGGCCAGAGACATGATGGTGCTCCTGTTATTTTTATCGAGAGCTGGGTTGGCAACGGTTAATGCCACCCTTGTTAAGCCTAGTGCGGGATCACCACACAAGGCGCATAGCCAAGAATATGAACGGAGCGCACGGCTTTTTTATTTCTTTTTGCTGGCCGTTTTACAGATACTGCGCATGATTAATCCAACAAGAACAAAAAATTCGGAACAGTCATGCAAGAAAAACCCAGCCCCATCGACCGCAAGATTCTCCGCCTGCTGCAACATAACGCCGACCTCTCCGCCGCCGAGATCGCCGAGAAGGTGGAGTTGTCACAATCGCCTTGCTGGCGGCGGATTCATCGCATGCAGGAAGAAGGCATCATCGAGCGCAAGGTTGCCCTGCTCAGCCACAAGCAACTGGGCTTTAGCATCACCGTATTTGTCGATATCAAGCTGTCGGCGCACGGGCGCAGCAACCTGGAAGAATTCGAGCAGGCGGTGGTCGGTTACCCGGAAGTGTTGGAGTGTTTCACCATGGCCGGCGGCTCGGACTACCTGCTCAAGGTGGTGGCCAAGGACATCGCCAGCTACGAGCGCTTTCTGCGCGACCACCTGCTGCAACGCCCGCACGTACACGAAGCGCACTCGCATATCGCCATGAGCGAGGTGAAACGCACCACCGAGTTGCCGCTGGACTGATCCCGCCCTTTCAGTCCCTGGGCCTGCCCTGAATCGGCCAAGCAAGTGTCGGGGACAAGGCACGCACAGGCGCAGCTTTAAATGCAAAGAATTCTCATTTATATTTGCACAAATAATCATGCCTACAAAGCTCGCCCCTTGCCTCACGCATCCGCCAAACCCTCCCTGATCACCACCCTTGCCCGCCACTATGACGAGCTGGTCGACTCCGTGCGCCGCCGCTTTGGTGACCGTCAGGCGGCACGCGAAGTGGTGCATGACGTCTGCGCGCAATTGCTGGAATCACCCGGGAAGGAGGCCGTACGCGTGCCCTTGGCACTGCTGCACAAGATCACCCATGATCGTGCCATCAGCCACTATCGCAGCGAACGACGCCGCCAGAGCTGGGTGGACGTGCAGGCGGAACTGAACGAGGTGCTCTGCAACGCGCCAAGCCCGGAGCGCCGGCATGCCGCAGCCGACGAACTGGAGCGTCTGTGCGTCGCCATTGCCGAGCTGCCGCCGCGCTGCCAGCAGGTATTCGTCATGCACAAGATTCATGAGCTGCCGCAGCAGCAGGTCGCCGAACAACTGGGCATCTCGCTGAAGGCCGTGGAAAAACACCTCAAGCTCGGTATGACCAAGTGCCTGGCACGCCTGGGTTACACGAAGGCCTGCATATGAACCGCCCAGCTGACGAACACAACCCCACGGACGACGCACTAACGCGCCATCGCGACGAACTTAAGAAACGTTTCCCCCTGCCCTCGCCACCCCAGAAGACCAGGCATCACAACAGCATATCCGGCGTGCTGGCCGTTTTGATGGTGCTGGCTGGCGGGCTGTTCTGGCTCGACCCGGCCTATCACCGCGACGTCTACATCAGCGCGGCCGGGCAGGTTCAGCGCCTCGAACTGGACGATGGCAGCCGCGTCACCCTCGACGGCGCCAGTCAGATCGAGGTCAGCTGGCACCTGCGCAGCCGCCGCGTGGCATTGCAGGCTGGCCAGGCATTGTTCGATGTCGCGCCGGCACTCTACCGCCCGTTCAGGACTCTGGCCGGCTCAACCGAGATCACAGTGCTCGGCACGCGCTACAACGTCAGCCGTCTGGCGGACAGCGTGCGTATTTCCGTCGTCGAAGGCCGAGTCGGCGTGCGAGGTCAGACGACTGAACAACTGCTCAGCCCTGGCCATCAGCTGCTGTCACGAAGCGGCCAATTGGGCGAGCCGACTCAGGTCGACGCCCAGGCGTTGAGCGGCTGGACCGAAGGCCGTCTGGTGTTCGAGCGCACCCCGTTGATCGAGGTGCTGGATACCCTCGAGCGCCAGCAGAACACCGCCGTACACCTCGCCACGCCTGACCTGGCCCAATTGCCGGTGTCCGGCACCTTCGAACGCGCGAACCTGGGCACTCTGCTGACCCTGTTGCCGCAGATATTGCCAGTGGAACTGCACACGGCAACCGACGGCACGCTGAGCCTGAGCCGGCGCAACCTGAAAAAATAATTGCACCACGAGGTAGGGTTTTGCCGTGTCTGAAGCGGCTATTTCCAGGAACGTCCCTTTTTCTTTCCCGGAGCCCCATCAGTGAAAACCCCGACCCGGCACCTTACCCTGTTGGCCAGCAGCCTGCTGCTCGGCCTGTCGTCGATGTCCCAGGCTGCCAGCGAAATCGATTTCGACCTACCCGCCGCGCCCCTCGCACAATCGCTGAACGCGCTAGTGAACTGTCTGTAAAATTCGTTAAACCAATGTCGGGCCAGTATACTGCGCGCTCTATCGTCATGAATTGAGCTCCCATATGGCCCGGCCAGCAGCCCCATTCTTCTTGAGTCCCAGTGATGCCGGCATGCTGCAAGGCTGGTTACGCATGGGATCGCTGCCTCAGAGCATCGGCCAGCGGGCCAGAATTCTGTTGCTGCTGGCCAACGGTCTCACGCCCAAGGAGATCAGCGAGCAGCTGCAAGTCTCTGCGCCAGTGGTCTTCAAATGGCGTAAACGCTACCAGGAGACCGGTCTGGAGGGGCTGAGTGACCTGCGGCGCAGTGGAGCGCCTCGCAAGCTCAACGAAGCGAAGATCAAGGAAATCCTGACGCTGACGACCCAGCGAGTCCCGCGCGAAGCTACCCACTGGAGCCTACGGTTGATGGCCAAGTACGCTGGGGTCAGCATCTGGCAGGTCGCACAGGTGTGGGCTGCTGCCGACCTCAAGCCGCACCGGTTGAAAACCTTCAAGATCAGTAACGACCCGCACTTTGCAGACAAAGTGGTCGATGTCGTCGGGCTCTATTTGAATCCGCCCGACAACGCCCTGGTGCTATCTGTTGACGAAAAAACACAGATCCAGGCGCTGGACCGCACACAGCCCATGCTGCCGCTCAAGCCCGGGCAGATTGAGCGGCGGACGCATGACTATAAGCGCCACGGTACGGCCAGTCTGTACGCAGACTTTGACATCCTGACGGGTAAGGTCATCGGCCGTATCACCCAGCGGCACAGGGCCAAGGAGTTTTTGGAGTTCCTTCGACAGATCGACCGCAGCACTCCCGCCGAGCTGGACCTGCATGTAATTCTGGACAACAGCTCGACTCACAAGACCGCTGCCGTCAGGGAATGGCTGGAGAAGCATCCCCGTTTCAAGCTGCACTTCACACCGACCAGCGCCTCGTGGCTGAACGCCGTGGAGGGCTGGTTTGCGCAACTGGAAAGACGGGCGCTTTATCGTGATGCCTTCAGCAGCGTGGCTGACCTGAGAGCGGCGATACGTCGCTTCATTGAGGCTCATAACGAACATTCGGCTAAGCCGTTCCGCTGGAGCAAAACGGCTGAGTCGATTATCAGCTCCGTGCATCGAGCAAAGCTGGCTGTAATTCGGAATGAGTTATTGGATTAACCAGACAGGCCACTAGCGGCAGATAAAAAACAGTGAAAAACCCTCTGCCTGCCAAGCCCATCCCGGCCTGCCCGCTGCACCAGCGACTAAACTGCAAACAGTGGCCAGCTGAGAGGAGCTCAGTGTTCAAACCCGCTGATGTTATTCAGCAACCTGTCAAACCTATGGATGAGTACATCAGGCTAAATGAATATGGGCGCACCTTGGCAACTCGACATCACCACCCTGCCGGCCAGCGAACAACCCAACCGGCGCAAGCGCACCAGCAAGCTGAAAGTCACCTTCTGGCTGCTTGTTCTGCTGCTGTGCATCGCTAGCGGTTTTTTGCTTGTCGAGGAAGCCCGCACCTCGCGCTTTCAGGCTCAGGAAATCAGCCGCTATGCGCAAACCCTCAGTTATCGGGTCAAACCGGGGCCCAGCCCATCGATCATCTACCCCAAGGAAGGCCCTTTCGATAAGCGCCAGGGCTACACCAACCTGCCCTTGATGCTGGAGCGGCTTGGTCAGCGCAGTTTTATCGTGCAACAACAGGCGCAGTTCTCCCCCGCCTTGCTCGACTATGCCCAGCGCGGCCTGTTTGTACCCTACCCGGAGAAGATCCAGAGCGGCCTGCGCATCAGTGACTGCAGCGGTACGCCCTTCTATGAATTCCGCTACCCGCAACAACGCTACCCAAGCTTCAACGCCATCCCGCCGCTGGTAGCCGGCAGCCTGCTGTTTATTGAAAACCGCAAGCTGCTCGACCCCGAGCAGCCGCTGGCCAACCCGGCAGTGGACTGGCCACGCTTCGTCATGGCGGCCATCTCCCAGGTCGGCAAACTGCTGGATATGCAGGACCAGTCTGCAGGTGGCAGCACCCTGGCCACCCAGCTGGAGAAATATCGCCACTCCCCGGACGGCCTGACCTTGTCGGCCACGGAAAAACTGCGGCAGATGCTTTCCGCCAGCGTGCGTGCCTACCAGAGCGGCCCGCAGACACTGGCTGCGCGAGAAAATATCGTTCGCGATTACCTCAACAGCGTGCCGCTGTCTGCTGCCCCTGGACATGGCGAGGTGCATGGCCTGGCTGATGGTCTGCGCATCTGGTTCGGCGCGGACTTCGCCCAGGTCAACCGGTTGCTCGACCCCACACGCTCGCCAGATGCGAGCCTGGCTGAGCGCGGTCTGGCCCTGCGCCAGGTGTTGGCCCTGATGATTGCCCAGCGCCGCCCATCCTATTACCTGGCGCAGGGCCGCAATGACCTGGCCGAACTGACTGACAGCCATATCCGCCTGCTGGCCGGCGGCGGCCTGATTGACGCAGCGCTACGCGATGCGGCGCTGAACCAGCCACTCACCTACCGCGACTGGGCCCTGGAGCCCAACCTGCAGCCGGTGGACAGCAACAAGGGCATCAGCGTCTCGCGAGCGCGGCTGTCAGCCATGCTCAACATGCCACTGTATGACCTAGATCGCCTCGACCTGAGTGCCACCAGCACGCTGAACAACGAGCTGCAGCAAGCCGCCAGTCAGTACCTGCAGCAATTGGCCGACCCGGAATTTGCCGGGCAGATCGGTCTGTTTGGCGAGCGCCTGCTATCCCCGGAAAAGACCGCCGATGTGCGCTACAGCTTCACTTTGTTCGAGCGCACCAGTAACGGCAGCGTGGTGCGGGTGCAAACCGACAGCACAGACCAGCCGTTCGATATCAACGAAGGCAGCAAGCTGGAACTGGGCTCCACCGCCAAACTCCGGGTGCTGGCTACCTACCTGGAAATCATCGCCGAGCTGCACCAGCGCCATGCAGGCCAAAGCGCCAGCGAGTTGCGCGCAGTCAACGCCCAGGACAACCTTACCCGCTGGGCCATCGGTTATCTGCAAAGCACTCCCAATGCCAGCCTGCCAGCCATGCTGGATGCGGCGCTTGAACGCAAATATTCCGCAAACCCGGGTGAGCGTTTCTTTACTGGCGGCGGCATTCACACCTTCGCCAACTTCCGCCGTGAGGATAACCAGCGCATCGCCAGCATGCGTGAAGCCCTGCGCGAGTCGCTCAACCTGCCATTTATCCGCCTGATGCGCGACCTGGTGCGCTACAGCACCTATCAGGCCCCGAACAACAGCGCCGAGCTGCTCAAGGACGACAAGGATCCGCGCCGCCAGGCCTATCTAGAGGACTTCGCCGACCGTGAGGGCACCACCTTCCTGCTGCGTTTCTGGCGCAAATACCAGGGCCAGCCGGAACAACAGCGCCTGGACACCTTTCTCAACGGCCTGCGCCACACCTCGGTACGCCTCGCCGCCGTGCACCGCTACCTGATTCCACATAGCGATGAAGCCGGCTTCGCCGCCTTCCTGCGCAAGTACCTCCCCCAGGAAAAGCTCAGCGATAAGCGCATCGCAGATCTCTACAAGAGATACGGACCCGGCACCTACAGCCTGCCGGATCAGGGCTATATCGCCCGCGTCCACCCACTTGAGCTGTGGCTCTTGGGCTACCTGATCGAACAACCGCAAGCCACTTTCAGCAATGCGGTGGCCGCCAGCCAGGACGAACGCCAGGAGGTCTACGGCTGGCTGTTCCGCAGCCGACACAAGAGCGCCCGCGATAGCCGCATCCGCATCATGCTCGAGGTGGAGGCCTTCCTCGATATTCACCGGCGCTGGCAAAACCTCGGTTACCCTTTCGCCCATCTGGTGCCATCGCTGGCCACCGCCATCGGCAGCTCCGGTGATCGCCCAGCAGCGTTGGCCGAGCTAGTCGGGATTATTCAGAACGACGGCATTCGGCAACCCACTGCCCGCATCGACAGCCTGCACTTCGCCGCTGATACACCCTATGACACCCTGGTGGTACGCGACCATACCGAAGGCAAGCGAGTCATGGCCTCTGAGGTCGCGGCCGCGCTGCGCAGCGCCCTCGCCGATGTGGTTGAGGCAGGCACTGCGCGACGCTTGCTGGGCAGCTTTACTCAGGCTGACAGCCAACCGCTGAAAGTCGGCGGCAAAACCGGCACCGGTGATAACCGCATCGAAACCGTCGGCGCCGGTGGCCGGGTACTCAGCTCACGCGCGATGAACCGCACAGCAACCTTTGTCTTCTACCTCGGCCCACGTCACTTCGGCACCCTTACTGCCTTCGTCCCTGGCCGCGCGGCAGAAAGCTTCCGCTTCACCTCAGCGCTACCGGTACAGGTGCTCAAAGGCATGGCGCCGATTCTGCAGCCTTATCTTGAGCCGGATACTCACAGCAAATGCCTGCCATTTACGCCTGCGGTTAAGGCCAGCAGCTTGTAAGGTCGGAATAAAAAACGGGAGGCCACTGGCGTCCCGTTTTTTGAACCCTGCGATAACTACTTCGCTTTGTAGATAATCCCGGGACTGCATTGCACCATCTGGTAGTGGTTAGGCAAGCCATTGAGCGCTTCAGACGCCCCCAGGAACAGATAACCGCCGGGCTTCAACATGGCATGAATGCGCGTGAGGATGTCCTTCTTCACCTCGGCCGAAAAATAGATCAGCACGTTACGGCAGAACACCACATCGAACTTGCCCAGGCTGGCGTAACTGTCCAACAGGTTCAGCGGACGAAACTCGATACGGCTACGAATCGCCGGCTTGACCACCCAGCGCCCCGGCCCCTTGGGGTCGAAATAGCGCTGCAGTCGTTCCTGAGAAAGCCCACGCCCCATCGCCAGACTGTCGTACTCACCGGATTTACAGTTGATCAACATGGTCGGCGAGAGGTCGGTGGCCACAATCTGCAAGCTGCCCTTGAGTTGACCAATATTGGTCTTCTCGAACTCATCGACAGTCATCGACAGCGAATAAGGTTCCTGCCCGGACGAACAAGCCGCCGACCAGATGCGCAGGCGCTGACCGGGGCTTGCCTTGATCATCTCCGGCAGCACGCGTTTTTTCAGCACCTCGAACGGATAGGTATCGCGAAACCACAGGGTTTCGTTGGTGGTCATGGCATCAACCACCTGTTCGCGCAAACCGCTGCGTGGCTGACTCTGCATGCGCTGCACTAGCTCACCCAGGGTCTTGATGCTGTTCTGCTCCATCAATTTGTTGAGCCGACTGGAAACCAGATACTGCTTGTTGGTGCCAAGCAGGATGCCGCAGGCTTTTTCCAGGAAAGTCCGGAACTGCTCGAAATCCAAATTACCTGTAGACACTCGCGAGGCCTCGACAAACATATGATTCACTGAGGGCCAGGCCCTCAGTCCCCTGCCGCGATATTGATGCGGGCAGCTACCCGTGCCGCCAGGTCATCCGGGCGAAACTTGGCGAGAAAATCATCTGCGCCCACCTTCTTCACCATGGCCTGGTTGAACACGCCAGATAACGAAGTATGCAGGATGATGTGCAGCTTTTGCATGCGCGGATCGGCGCGGATCTGTGCGGTCAGCGTATAGCCATCCATTTCCGGCATTTCGATGTCGGAAATCAGCATCAAAAACTCCTCTGCAGGATTTTTGCCTTCTTCAACCATCGCATTCAGATAGTCCAGCGCCTCACGTCCGTCGTTCAGCGCCACCACCTCGACGCCAACAGTCTCCAGGCACCGGGTCACCTGCTTGCGCGCCACAGATGAATCGTCGCACGTGAGTACACGCATGCTCACTGCGCGCGCCTGGGTCTTTGCGTCAAGCACACCTTCGGAGATCACGTCAGAGGTCGGAGCTACTTCCGCGAGGATTTTCTCAACATCGATGATTTCGACCATCTTGTCATCCAAGTGAGTAACCGCCGTCAGGTAATGGTCACGCCCGGTGCCCTTGGGTGGCGGATGAATCGACTCCCAATTCATGTTGACGATGCGCTCGACCGAGTGCACCAGAAAGCCCTGAACCTTGGTGTTGTACTCAGTGATGATGACGAAGCTGTTGTCGATATTGGCCAGCGGCGCACTGCCGGTGGCCATGGACAAATCAAGAATCGGAATAGTGCCGCCACGAATACTGGCGACACCGCGAACAACCGGACTGGATTTCGGCATGATGGTGAGCTTGGGGCATTGCAGCACCTCTTTCACCTTGAATACGTTGATCCCATACAGTTGGTTGCTGTTCAGACGAAACAGCAACAACTCCAAACGATTCTGTCCAACCAACTGAGTTCGCTGGTTAACCGAATCCATCACACCGGCCATACCCAAACTCCTTATTTGAGTAACAGATTGCTGTCAGCGTAGCAGGCGGCACGCGCCTTGCTATCCAACCCACATGAACACTGAAACGACAACTAACCGACACTCACTGGCAAAATGCCGCTACTGGCTGGCAGTTGTACCCGCTTTGCTGGCACTCGGCTATAGCGCCTTGGCAACAGCCAACGCCACACGACCTGAACAACTTATCGGCGCTGGCGAAGTTTTTCTTGAGCAAGCGGTGAGTGATTATTTACAGCGTAGCAAAATCGCTGGCCGCCATGAGATTCAAATCAGCCGACTCGACCCACGCTTGCGCCTGCCGCTGTGCCCACAGCCATTGACCACTACCCTGGAAAGCCCTGCTGAGCCTATTGGCCGCGTGACCTTACGCGTACGCTGTGACGGTGCGGCCCCCTGGACAGTATTTGTACCTGGGCAAGTGCGCCTGTACCGCGAAGTGGTGATCGCCAGTCGCCCGCTGAAACGCAACAATCTGCTGACGGATATGGATGTGGTGTTAGCCGAACGAGATGTTGGGCTGCTCAACCAGGGTTATCTGACCGCTCTCAAGCAAGCAATCGGCAAAAAATTGACGCGGCCATTGTTGCCCGATCAGGTGCTTGCGCCGATTCATGTGCAAGCGGCCGAGGCCATACGCAAAGGTGATCAGGTCGTGATCAGCGCCCGCAGCGCTGGCATCAGCGTACGCATGCCCGGCGAAGCCTTGTCGGACGGCACGATAGGCAAACAGATCAGCGTGCGCAATCAACGTTCCAATCGAGTGATCAGAGCCCGTGTAGTTGGGCCTGGACAGGTTGAAGTCGCGATGTAGGCATGCTTCTTGTTTTAACTTTGTGCACTCGGTGAGCTGACGATTATCCACACTGTGTTTAGACTGTTACCTGACGCACACTTTTTTGCCCTAAAGTTTTTCAGGGCAATGCCGACAAGCTAGGCAAGCGTCCAAACACTGTTCGAGGTTTTGCATCATGGTCATTGACATCAACCGGCTCAACAATGCCGCATCGCCAGCCAACTCGGGGCGGACCGGCAGTGCGCAGGCAGGTGGCCAGAACGAAGCCATCGGCGGTAAACAACCCGGCAACGTACCCAGCCCCGTCGAGCAGGCGCAGCAAGCCGGCAAGAGCGGCGAGTCGGTACAGCTGAGCCGCGAGGCCCAACAGTTGCAAAAAGTTAGCGAAAAACTGCGCGACCAGCCGACCGTCAACAAAGAACGCGTCGCTCAGCTCAAGCAGGCGATCGAAGATGGCAGCTACCAAGTCGATAGCCAGCGCGTCGCCAGCAAACTGCTTAATTTCGAATCCCAGCGCTAGTCACCGGACTACGCTGGGGTAATTGGCCGCCCAATAGACACTGCGCGCACCTCCTGCAGCGTCTGTTACCCCGAAGAGCCCGCAATGCACGACACCAGCCTGCTTGAACTGTTCACCAACGATATCGGCACCGCTGAGCAGTTGCTTGAATTGATCGACACCGAGTTTCAAGCTCTCACTGACCGCGACCTCCCCCGCCTGCAGAGCATTCTGGCTGACAAGCTGCCGCTGCTGAGCCTGCTTGACCAGCATGGCAAGGAACGCAGCCAGCTACTCGCCAGCCTCAACCTCAGCCCCGACCGCACGGGCCTGCAAGCGCTTGCCACACAGTCCAGCCAAGGCGAACTGTTGCTTGAGCGTGGCGATCAACTCAACGCCCTGCTCGAGCGCTGCCAAGCGGCCAACCTGCGCAATGGCCGACTGATTCGCTCCAGCCAGGCCTCGGCTCACAGCATGCTCGGCATTCTGCGTGGCAACGAGACGCCCAGCCTCTATGACAGCCGCGGCAGTGCCGCTAGAATCGGCCAGCAGCGCCCGCTCAGCCAGGCCTGAAACCTATAAAAGGCACAGGGGACATACTGTCACATTGCCAGTATGCTAGTGCCATAGCATTTGCTCGGAGAGTTATGGACCGTGTCCAGTCCTTTTAGCCAGGAAGATGGCCCGCAGCCACCCAAGGTGCTCAAGGCACCGGTGGAAATAGTTGCCAACCTGCGCCAACTGCAACAAAACCATGACCCGCTGATCATCACCTTCCACGAACGCAATCAGCGCTTCCAGAGCTACGTGATCAATGTGGATCGCGACAAGAATCTGTTGATTCTCGATGAGTTGGTTCCAAACGACGGCGAGCGCTACCTGGCCAATGGCGAGGCGTTCAATGTCGAAGCCTTCCATGAAGGAGTGCGCGTAGCCTGGAAATGCGAACAGAGCGTGCGCATCACCGAGCATGAAGGTGCGCGCTGCTATTTCAGCCCAATGCCGCTTGAGGTGACCTACCACCAACGGCGCAGTGCCTTCCGTGCACCGCTCAAGCAAAGCGAACTGATCAAGATCGAGCTGGCCGGCGATAAACTACGCACAGCCATACCCGGACATTTACTGGATATCTCTGCTACCGGCTGCAAATTGCGCTTTCCCGGCAATATCAGCAGCAGCCTGCAAGCTGGTCAGGTATACGAGCGGTTTACCGCCCGCTTTCCTTTCGGCGCCATGACCACTGCCATTGAAATGCGTCATGTGCAGTATGAAGAGAAGGTCGACACCACCTTTGTTGGCGCACGTTTTCACCGCATCAATGGCCAGGAGCAGCGCCTGGTCGAACGTTTTGTCTACCAGATACAACGTGAAGCGCGGCGCTTCGAGAGTGACGGGCTGTTCTAGATCAAGATATTCA
This sequence comes from Pseudomonas anguilliseptica, assembly GCF_900105355.1. Lineage (NCBI taxonomy): Bacteria > Pseudomonadati > Pseudomonadota > Gammaproteobacteria > Pseudomonadales > Pseudomonadaceae > Pseudomonas > Pseudomonas anguilliseptica. Next base: position 171,669 of record NZ_FNSC01000002.1, on the reverse strand, counting down.
GTGCAGCCAGGCGCGATAAATCCTCAGGCCGATCCACATCCCACAACGCAGGCAGCAGCGCCGGACACCAGTCCAGCTGCTGCAGCCGCTGCAGCGTCATGTCAAAGATCCGCTCCGTTCCCCATGGCATATCACTGAACAAGGCAGCGTTTATGCGGCGCAGCCCCAGCAGCACATAACCGCCGTCTTCTGCCGGACCGATAACTACGGGCCGCTCCTGCAACGCGCCGCAAGCCGCCTGCAGATAATCGCCGTCAAGTGCCGGACAGTCATTGCCAATCAGGATTACCGCATCGCTTTCCGCCAGCCCCAGAGTGGCGATACGACGCATGCGTTCACCCAGGTCGCCTGCCGGCTGCTCGACCAGCGTCCAGCCAAGACGTTGCGCAAACGCCTGCAAATCCGCGCCCGGCAAATCGTCCAACCACAGAAAACGCTCACTAAAGCCATGGGCCGGTAACTGCAACGCACGCTCCAACAGCAACTGCTGCAAATCGCAGGCGCCCTGAGCCCCCAAGGCTGGGATCAGACGCGTTTTTACCCGCCCGGCAACAGGTGCTCGCGCGAGCATATGCAATGAGATCGACAGGTTCATAGCAGCGACCCTCGACGGTACTGACGAGCCAGTTTGTCCGGGCTGGCGCCACAGTAATAGGCCAACCGCAGACACCACATTAGCATCACGGTACGCCAGATCCCGTTCTGCTCCCAGCGCCGACTGGAGGTCGACAACGGTGGACGCAGACAACGCGGGCGAGCCAGCGCCTTCAAACGGCGGCACAGCTGCAAATCTTCCATCAGCGGAATCTGCGCATAACCACCCAAAGCCTCAAATCTCTGCCGGGCAACGAATATGCCCTGATCACCCGAGGCAATCCCGCTAAGGCGCGAACGCAGGCTGATCATCGCGCCAATCAGTTGCAACGCCAGGCCCGGGCCGGACAAGCGCACATCGAAACGCCCCCACAACGGCCGCTCGCTAAGCGCGCGCTGCAGACTGTCCAGCGATTCAGCACTGACCCGCGTATCGGCATGCACGAACCACAGGTACTCACCGCGAGCCAAGGCCGCGCCAGCATTCATCTGCAAGGCGCGGCCCGGTGCTGTTCTGAGCAACTGATCAACCCGCCCCAGCGCCAGCTCGCAGGTGCCATCAGTGCTGCCGCCATCGACCAGGATCAACTCGACACCACCAGCGCGCAGATCAGCCAGATCATCCAACAGGGCCGGCAACGTCTGAGCCTCATTGCGCACCGGGATCACCACGCTAAGCAGCGGTGTCATCCGCGCGCCTCTGTTTGAGTGGGCGACTCCCCTGCTGGTTCGGCGTCCGGCTCTTGCACGGCATTGTTGTCGTGCATCTGTTCATGCACCACCTGCTCATCGACACGCGGGTCGAGTGCCGCCGTCAGCGGCGAGCTGGTGGTGCTGTCCGGCATGGGAATGTGGTGCAACGGTGCGTCGTCGACCTGATGCAGATGAGTGACGCGCTCCGGCCGAATACGCAGCACCAGAATCAAGGCGCAGCCACAGACGAAGGCGTACAGCATGTTGGCACCAAGAAAGCGCATCAGCACGCCCGCCAGCAACGGCCCGATACTCGCGCCAACACCGAAGGTCACCAACAGCATGGCCGTCAGCGATACCCGTCGCTCGGCCTCGACATGGTCATTGGCCAGCGCCACTGCCAGCGGATAGAGACTGAATTGCAAGGCGCACACCGCAAAGCCGCCGGCAAACAACAGCGGCAAGCTGGCCTGCGGCAGAATCGCCAGTGGCAACGCGGCCAGCGCCAGCAACGCGGCACAGCCGCGAATCAGCTGCACGCGGTCATGCCGATCAGACAGCCAGCCCAACGGCCACTGCACCACCAGACCAGCAATGATGCAGCAGCCCATAAACAGGCCGATCTGCTCGGTAGATAAGCCCATGCGCGTGCCGTACAGCGGCGCCAGGCCGTAGAACGAGCCGATCAGCAGGCCCGAGACCACAATGGTGGTCAGCGACAACGGCACACGGTCAATAAAGAAGCGCATTTCCAGCGGCGCTGGATGCAAGGGCGCCGGGTGCAGTTTACGAGTCAATGCCACCGGCACTAGGCACAGGGCAAAACACAGCGCCACCAGCATCAGCAGCTCAAGACCCAGCGTCGGATGCACCACCAGCACCAACTGACCGAGGATCAGTCCGAGGTAAGAGGCCCCCATATAGCCGGCAAACACCTGGCCACGCTGGCTGGTTTCCGCCTGCTCATTGAGCCAGCTCTCGATCACCATGTACTGGCACATCATGCCCAGACCGACCAGCATACGCAGCAGCAACCAGCTGGGTAGCCAGTCGCTAAGCCCATGCCCGAGCACTGCTGCGGTGACCACGCCGGCGCAGGCGACATAAGCGCGAATATGGCCAACCCGGGCAATCAGCCGATGACCAATCTTGCCGCCCAGCACCAAGCCCACATAGTTGGCCGCCATCAGCGCACCAACCCACAAACCATCGGCCGTTTCCGCCAATCGCAGCGCCAGGTAAGTACTCAACAAACCCGAGCCCAGTAGCATCAACAGGGTGGCGAAATACAGCGAACTAAATGATTTGAGGATCACAGACATGGGGCGGCGCATGGCTCCAAAGGGCAGCCGAAATCATGCTCGGCGGCCAGGTTTTTAGAGCCTGTCTACGATCTCGCAAGCGAGAGCCCTACGGCGCTACGTTAGGAACAGCCTGCGGCGGGTCAAAACAGACGAGGAAACGGACTGGGCTCGTACACAAGTGTACGAGTTGTACATAAGCATCCGAGCCGGTTTTTAGCGCAGCAGGGCCGACGCGCAGCAGATCGTAGGCAGGTTCTTAGGCGTGGGCCGCCAGTACGCGGCGCTCCCACGGGGTAATTTCGTCAAAGAAGCTGGTGAGCTCCAATGTCTTGCTGGCAATGTAGCCTTCGATGAACTCTTTGCCGAACAGTTCCAGCGCCAACGGACTGCGCTTGAGACGCTCAATCGCGGCATGCATGGTACAGGGTAGCGCCAATTCGTCCGGCACTTCGAACTCACCCTGAATCGGCGCACTGGGCTGCAGCTGCTGCTCAATCCCATACAGACCCGCTGCAAGGCTCGCCGCCAGCGCCAGATAAGGATTGGCATCGGCGCCCGGCAAGCGGTTCTCCACCCGCCGCGCCACAGGCGCACTAGCGGGAATGCGCAGGCCAGCGGCGCGATTATCCTCCGACCAGCAGGCGTTGTTCGGCGAAGCATAAGGATGGCAAAGGCGCTGATAGGAGTTCACATGCGGGGCAAATAGCAGGGTGAAATCGGCCATGGCCGCCTGCTGCCCGGCGATAAATTGGTAAAACGCCGGCGTTGCCTGGCCATCGGCCGCACTGAAGATATTCTGCCCGCTGCCCTGCTCCACCACGCTTTGATGAATATGCATGGAACTGCCGGGCGTGTGCGCCAGCGGCTTGGCCATGCACACCACTGTGAGCCCGTGCTTGAGCGCGACTTCCTTGAGCAGGTGTTTGAACAGAAACGTCTGGTCGGCAAGCAGCAGCGGATCGCCGTGCAGCAGGTTGATCTCGAACTGGCTGACGCCCATCTCATGCATAAAGGTATCGCGCGGCAGGCCCAGAGCCGCCATGCACTGGTAGACCTCCTGGAAGAACGGGCGCAGGCCGTTGTTAGAACTCACGCTGAAGGCTGAGCCGCCGTCTTCACGCCGACCATCGAGCCCCAGCGGCGGCTGAAACGGCTGCAGTGGCTCGGCATTGCGGGCAAACACGAAAAACTCCAGCTCGGTCGCCACCACCGGCTGCCAACCATGGCTGGCGTAACGCGCAATCACCTGCTTGAGCAGACCACGGGTAGACAAGCCGGAGCTGCGTCCATCGAACTCATCGGCATCACAGATGGCCAGCGCGCGCGGCGTTTCACTCCAGGGCAGCCGATGAATCTGTGTCGGCTCGGCATTCAAGGCCAGGTCCCCATCATCACTGCCGTAATAACACGGCGCCGGGTAGCCCCCCATGATGCATTGCAGCAATACCCCGCGCGCCAACTGCAAGCGCCGCCCCTGCAGAAAACCCTCAGCCGTCATCACCTTGCCACGCGGCACGCCATTGAGGTCTGGCGTCACACATTCAACTTCATCAACACCACGCAACAACTCAGCCAGGGCGGTGCGGTCGAGGGTACTCATTTGCTGTTGTCCTTATTGATGCAAGAGGCCGTAGTCGAACGGCGAAGCGTACAAAATACGCACCAGCCGTTCGATATTTCAAGCAAAGCCATGCCTGCCACCTGAAGCGCAGACTAGAAAACACGATACATCGATTAATTAGATATTAATGATCATGCACAATCGCTCCATAAATTATCTTTTAGACTTCAATAATTGAACATAAATTATTGATAAATAAGGCATTAAACCAACTATCGACGCCATCGATGATTACCATACCCAGCCTGCACTTCTTCATCAAATTTTCATCCGTATCATTGGCTCCGCACTCACTTACACCCGCCCTTACGAGGAGCCTGAACATGAAAAAGCAAATTCTCACCGCCGTAATCCTGAGCAGCCTGTCCATCAGCGCCTTTGCCCTGCCACAGAACAACCCGCAGCCACTGCTGGGTGAAATGCAGGACAGCAGCGTAAAAACCCTGATGGGTTTTGGCAGCAACCTGCAAACTGAAGGCGGCGCTGAGCGCACTGGTGCAAACCGTGTCGCCGAAGGTGGCGCTGATCGCCTGCAAGAGCGTCTGCGTGTCGCCGAAGACGGTGCCGATCGTACTGGCGCTAGCCGTGTCGCCGAAGGTGGCGCCGACCGCTTGCAAGAGCATCTGCGTGTTGCCGAAGACGGTGCTGACCATACTGGCGCAAACCGCGTTGCAGAAGGTGGTGCCGAACGTACACCCGGCCTGCGCTTTAGCTGATCACAGTTAATAGGCAACACCAAAAGGTGCTCAATCGAGCACCTTTTTTGTTTACTGCGCAGCCGACTCCAACTGCGCCAAACGTTCTTCCAGCGCCGCAATACGCGCCTCCAGAGCTTCCAGGCGCTCATCCTGCTGACCGCCCGCCGCAGCGCGCTGCGGCTCACTGGCCCTGGCCGACAATGCCGCCTGCAAATCCGCCGGATCACCCAGAGCGTGCATATAACGGTCTTCACGCTGCCCCGACTGACGAGGTAGCAGGCAGGCCAGTTCGCGACTGATCAGGCGCTCAAGGTGATGCTGAACCTGCTCGGCATCATCGAAATCATGCATGCGACTGCTGCGTGTCAGCAGTTCGTTGAGGGTCTGCGGACCACGCAGCAGCAATAGACCGAGCAACACCACTTGCGCCGCGACCAGCTCCAGCGCTTTGTCGGCACGGTGCTCCCAGCGATCCGCTCGGCTGCCCATCACCAGACGCGCCATTTCGCGCCCTTCCAGGCTACGCAGAGCCTGCCCGACTTGGCCGGCGGTAAGGTTGAGCACCGGCTCACGGCTGGTTTTCTGATTGCAGGCCAATACCAGGGCGTTCAGCGTTAGGGGGTAGGCTTCGGGAGTGGTCAGCTGCTTTTCAATCAGGCAACCCAGCACCCGCGCTTCGACGATCGTCAGGGTTTCAACCGCCATAGCGCTCGCATCTTCGTTGGACATAACAACCTCACGGCCTCGCAAAGGCCCTAGCCTAGCCCGCCTGACGACCGGTTGATAGGTATAACCACCGCTGGGCGGGCTAACACTTCGGCGGCGCGTAAAAGCGGATCACTGTGATAGAGTCGCGCGCTATTTTTCAGCGTGGCCTTGTTCCATCCCCCGCGAAAAGCCTCATAACGCGCACTGCAGCCATGCATCCAGCCCCGGCGCCTCGAGCCCGACAGGCAATAGGAAGAGATCGCAGGCCTGCCCGCCAAGTAGAGATGCATGTCATGACCACTGCCCAACACCCGCTTGTCCAACTGCTCAACAGCACCAGCCTGGTGCTGCAAATCGCCATCGGCCTAGTGGCTGGTATCGCCCTGGCGCTGTTCCTGCCTGAAGCCGCGGCAAGCGTCAGCTTCCTCGGTACGGTGTTTGTCTCGGCGCTGAAGGCCGTGGCTCCGGTGCTGGTATTCGTACTGGTGGCGGCGTCCGTTGCCAACCATCAGCAAGGCCAGCAGACCCATATCAAACCGATTCTGCTGTTGTACCTGATCGGCACCTTCAGCGCCGCGCTGATTGCAGTAGCCGCCAGCTTTGCGTTCCCGTCCAGCCTGACTCTGGTGAGCAACAGCGCCGAATTGTCGCCACCCGGCGGCATCAGCGAAGTGCTGAAAACCCTGCTGCTGAATGTGGTGGATAACCCGGTCAACGCCCTGCTCAAAGGCAACTTTATCGGCATCCTGGCCTGGGCCATTGCCCTGGGCTTTGCCTTCCGTCACGCCAGCCCGAGCAGCAAGCAGATGCTCGCAGACCTTTCCGGCGCAGTTACCAGCATCGTCAAGCTGGTGATTCGCCTGGCGCCACTGGGGGTTTTCGGCCTGGTTGCCGCCACCTTGGCCGAGTCAGGCATGTCGGCCCTGCTCGATTACTCACACCTGCTGCTGGTACTGGTGGGCTGCATGCTGTTTGTCGCCCTGGTGACCAACCCGGCGATTGTCTATTTCAAGACCCGTCGCAATCCCTACCCGCTGGTGCTGACTTGCCTGCGCGAAAGCGGCCTGACGGCGTTCTTTACCCGTAGTTCGGCGGCCAATATCCCGGTCAACCTGCAGCTCTGCCAGCGTCTGGGCCTGCACGAGGAAACCTACTCGGTATCGATCCCACTGGGCGCGACCATCAATATGGCCGGCGCGGCGATCACCATCACCGTACTGACCATGGCCGCCGTGCACACCCTGGGCATCGCCGTCGACCTGCCAACCGCCTTGCTGCTCAGCCTGCTTGCCTCGATCAGCGCCTGCGGCGCGTCGGGCGTGGCCGGTGGCTCGCTGCTGCTGATCCCGCTGGCGTGCAGCCTGTTCGGCATCCCCAATGAGGTGGCCATGCAGGTGGTCGCCGTCGGCTTTATCATCGGCATCGTGCAGGACTCTGCGGAAACCGCGCTGAATTCCTCCACCGACGTGCTGTTCACCGCCGCCGCTTGCCAGGCTGAGCAAAAACACAGCTAAACGCTTGCCGAACCAACAAAAGGCTTACCCATGGGTAAGCCTTTTTTATGCATGCCATTCAGGTCTCAACGCAACGCGGCGTGAATCAGCGCTCCAGGCAGATTTTTATGACTCAACCGATAAACGTCACACGCACGGCGTTTGAATAGCCCAACGATTGCGGTAGGCTTTGCCGCTTCTTTATAAGGAGTAATTCTCATGGCCCGCGCCACTGCCCGTCACATCCTGGTTGCCAGCGAAGACAAGTGTAACGAACTGAAAGCCGCAATCGAAGGCGGTGCCGACTTCGCCCAAGTCGCCAAAGACAACTCCAGTTGCCCATCCAGCCGCAGCGGCGGTGACCTTGGCTCGTTCGGCCCAGGCCAGATGGTCAAGGAATTCGACACCGTGGTATTCAGCGCACCGATCAACGTGGTGCAAGGCCCGGTGAAGACCCAGTTCGGCTACCACCTGCTGGAAGTAACCAGCCGCCAGGACTGATCCTGCCTGTTCGCTGGGCCGCCCGGCCCGGCGAATCCTGTTTTTTTCACGCAGCGTCCATCAGGCACCACGCCACAGCCCCATAGTCCAGAACCTCGGGCAATAGCCAGGTATACTCGCCGGCCTTTTCTTCTCGCACCCGCGGACCTCGTCATGACCCAGACTCCAGCAGCTGAACCCACCCTCGCCGTTCAGTCTGCCGACAGCGCCGCGCCACTCACTGACCAGGCTACGCCTGTCAGTCGGCCTAAAGCCGCTGGTTTCGCTTCGCTATTCGGCGCAGCCAAAGCCGCCTCCGGCAAACAGGACGACCAGCCCTGGCACCAGAAAGGCAACAAGTCGAGCCACGAAAAGAAGATTGGCCCAGCGCCAAGTGGCACTCGCCGTGCCATGGGCAAACGCTAAAAACCGGATTACGATCTGCTGCGCGTCGGCCCTGCCACGTTAAAAACAGACTCAGAATGCTCATGTACAACAGTACACTCCGCTTCCTCGCCGTTTTGACCAGCCGGAGGCTGTTACTGGCGTAGCGCCTTGCAGGACTCTAGCTCGCAAGCTCGTAAACAGGTTTTATAAGGCCTAGGCCCAACGCGCGCGCAAACGCTCCTGTAACCAGCCACCGCAAAAATTCAGCAGCAAGCCAAGCATCACCAGCAGCGCACCGACTAGCTGCAAGCTGCTCAGGCGTTCATCGAGCAGCAATGCCGAAGACGTCAGCCCGACCACCGGCACCAGCAACGAAAACGGCGCCACCTGGCTGGCCGGATAACGCGACAGCAAGCGGCTCCACAGGCCATAGCCGAGAATGGTCGCGCCGAACGCCAGGTAAATCAGCACCAGCAAGGTATCCAGGCTGAATCCGCGCAGCGCTGACTCGATCACCTCGGGGCCTTCCATCAGCCAGGACAGCGCCAAAAACGGCAGCGGCGGCAGCGGCGGCAGCGGCGGCAGCGCAGAGCGTCAGCAGAAAACCGGCCAAGGTCATCAGGCCATTGCCCTGCGAGCCAATCAGCAGCAAACCGCCGGCCGCCACCAGCAACCCAAACAGGTTGGCCAGGCGAAAGCGCTCCCCCAGCAACAGCACGGCAAATAGCAGGGTAAACATCGCCTGTGACTGCAGCACCAGCGATGCCAGACCGGCCGGCATGCCAACGGACATGGCCGAGAAGAGAAAGGCGAACTGCCCCAGCGAGATGGTCACGCCATAGGCCAGCAGCCAGCGCAGCGGAATCTGCGGACGCTTGATAAACAGCACGGCAGGAAAGGCCGCCAGCAGAAAACGTAACGCACCCAGCAGCATCGGCGGCATCTCGTGCAGGCCGATCTTGATCACCACAAAATTCATGCCCCAGACGATGACCACCACCAGGGCCAGCAGTAAATCCTTGGGTTGCATGGGCGCTCCAGACTAATCAATCAGCGCTTATTAAAGCGGCCAGCAGCGCCATAGTGCCCATACAGAGACCCGGCAAATAAGCCGTACAGCACAATACTGATCGGCAGATTGCAGCGCCACAGGTGCCGCCAGCGCCTCGAAGGGCTAGAATCGCAGCCCTTAGAATTCGTTTCGGATCTTGCGCAGCTCGAGCGAGGCCATTTTAAACGCCGTATCGCCGACGCGTAGCAGACCCGAGATCCACCCATCAACCCGCAACGACGAGATAACCCATGGGCGCTCAGTGGAAAGCCAAACCTAAAGAAGCCGCGGCCAACGCCAGAGGCAAGATCTTCGGCCGCCTGGTCAAGGAAATCATGATCGCCGCCCGCAACGGCGCCGATCCGGACCTGAACCCCAAACTGCGCCTGGCCATCCATCAGGCGAAAAAAGCCTCGATGCCCAAGGAAACCCTCGAGCGGGCAATCAAGAAAGGCGCAGGCCTGTTGGGCGACACCGTAACCTTCCACTCCGCCACCTATGAGGGTTTCGCCCCGCATCAGGTGCCCGTGATCATCGAGTGCCTGACCGACAACATCAACCGCACTGTGGCAGAAGTCCGTGTGCTGTTCCGCAAGGGCCAGATGGGCGCTTCCGGCTCGGTGACCTGGGACTTCAACCATGTGGGCATGATCGAAGCCAGCACTGAGAGCGATGCCGACCCGGAAATGGCCGCCATCGAAGCCGGCGCTCAGGATTTCGAGCCGGCTGATGAAGGCAACACCCTGTTTATCACCGAACCAACCGACCTCGACGCCGTGTGCCGCGCGCTGCCGGAACATGGTTTCAGCGTCAACTCGGCGAAGATTGGCTATATCCCGAAAAACCCGGTGAGCAGCCTGAGCGCCGAACAACTGGAAGAGGTCGAAGCCTTCCTCGAAGCGCTCGACGCACACGATGACGTGCAGAACGTCTACGTCGGGCTTTCCGGTTAAACAGAGGCTGACCAGGTCCGCCGCGTAGGACGCGTGGCGGGCCTACGAACGGCGCCGTTCAGTGTGCGCAGTTCGTCGTACTGGCAGATTGGCCACTCCGCGCATCGCACAAAGCGAGTAGAATATGCGTCCGCCGCGCCACCAGCGCTCGGCGTGTACACAAGGACGTTGTCACACAGGAGTTTTTACCGTGCACAAGTTTCTGATTCTGGCCGTCTGCCTGCTGCTTGGCGCCTGCGCCAGCAACCCGCAGACGACCTACCAGCAAGAGGTCATGGCGGGCAAAAGCCCGATGGCCAAGAGCGCCCTGGAAGCCATCCACAACACCCAGGCCATTCCGCTGCCGCTCAACCCTGGCCTGCTGGCGCCGCAATGGCCGATCAGCGCCGATGAACCGCGGCTGGACTTCGGCAGCTCGATCTCCAACTACCGGATCTTTTCCCTGCAGCTGAAAAAGGGCGAGCGCTACACCCTCAATGTGCATTCGCTGTGCAACGAACCGTGCATGGGCGTCAGCAAATATGCCCTGAAGCCGCGCGCCATGCTGTTGGATGCCTACGGCGCGGTGATTGCCGACAAGCCCTCGCACGCCGAAGCCGTGGTCGGGCAGATCAGCCTGAGCTGGGATGGTGAAGCCGCCGAAGACGGTACCTACTACCTACTGGTGGCCGCCGATAACGACGATATCGGTGAAACCATCGTGATCGACGATGTCTGGGTCAACAACTCGCCGCTGATGGCGGTCAAGGTTGATATGCACAGCTCGCCGTTCGGCAAGATCAGCGCATTTTCCAGCACCCGTTAAACCAATACCCGCCTCCCCGTTACCCCAGACAGCACCTGCGTGCTGCCTGAGGTGACCTATTGCCGTGCAACACCCGGAACCACGGCCACAATGCTAGTGGTTCCAAACAGCCCACCCGCGCACTTATTGATCCATCGCAAGATCCTCTGCCCAGAGCGCTTTAGCCTATGCCGATGACTTCCACTGCCATCGACGAGGCTTCCATGAGCATCACCTCTGCCAGCATTTGCGCGGCTGCCGACCAACTGCAGGGTTTTGTTGGTTTCAATGCCAAGACCGGGCGCTATATCGTGCGTTTTTCCGAAGACTCCTTCGGCCTCGACGTACTCGAACAAAGCATCACCCCTACCTGCGAATTCGTCTGGCGCGCCTTTGACGGCGAGCTGATGAACCTCGACCGCACGCGTCTGCAACTGCTGCTGGCACAGAACATCGATGACCGCCTGGCTATCAGCGAACCGCTGCGGGTCTATGTGCGGCGCACCGATATGCCGGAGATCAGCGCCGAGCGTCGTCGCCTTAACGCCTGAGTGGTTAGCGGGTTTACGCGCGCATGGCCGAATAGACCCCAGCTTGTTCACTTACGCCTTCACAGCCGCCGCGCGCAGCAGACTAAGCTCGACTGGCCGATTGCATTCGCTCAGGAGCCTGCCGATGTTCGATGCGCTGATCAAGAACGCGCTGTTTTTCGATGGCAGCGGCGCGCCTGGGGTGCTGCGTCACCTGGGCATCGCCGATGGCAAGCTGGCCTGCATCAGCACCAGCGCCCTGGATGAAAGCGGCTGTGGCCAAGTTATCGATGCGAAAAACCGCTGGGTAACGCCCGGCTTTATCGACATGCACACCCATTACGACGCCGAACTGGTGGCCGCCCCGGCACTCAAGGAATCGGTGCGCCATGGTGTGACCACAGTGATGATCGGCAGCTGCTCGATCAGCATGGTGCTGTCCAGCCCGGAAGACTGCTCGGATCTGTTCACCCGCGTCGAATCAGTGCCGCGCGAGCATGTGTTGCCGCTGCTGCAGGCGCGCAAGACCTGGAACAGCGCCGGCGAGTTCGCCGCCTTTCTCGATCAGCATCCGCTGGGGCCGAATGTCTGCTCCTTCCTCGGCCACTCCGACCTGCGCGTCGCTGTACTCGGCCTTGCGCGCGCGGTCGATGCCCAGGTGCGCCCCAGCGAAAACGAACTGCAGCAGATGGAACGCCTACTGGAAGAGGCGCTGGATGCCGGCCTGCTCGGCCTGTCGAGCATGACCAACCCCTGGGACAAACTCGATGGCGACCGCCAGCGCTCGAAATCCCTGCCCTCGGTGTATGCGCCCTGGGCCGAGTACGCACGGCTGAACAAGATCCTGCGCCGGCGTGGACGCATCCATCAGGGCGCGCCGAACCAGGTGACCAAGCTCAATGTGCTGGCCTTTCTCTGGGACAGCATCGGCGGCTGGTGGCGCAAGCCGCTGAAGACCACCCTGATCACCCTCATGGATGTCAAAGCCGACCCGTGGCTGGCGCCGGTACTTGGCCCACTGACCCGCTGGATCAATCGCCTGACCCATTCCGACTTCCGTTGGCAAACCCTGCCGGTGCCATTCGAAACCTATGCCGACGGCATGGAGTTTGTGGTTTTCGAGGAGTTTCCCGCCGGCCAAGCCGCCCTGCACCTGGCCAACCACGACATGCGCAGTCAACTGTTCCAAGACCCGGCCTACCGCCTGCGCTTTCGCCAGGACGTGGAGAAAAAATTCGGCCCACGGGTCTGGCACCGCGACTTCGACGACGCCTGGATTGTCGATTGCCCGGACGCCAGCGTAGTCGGCAAAAGCGTCGGCGAACTGGCCAAAGCCCGCGACGCACACCCTGCCGATCAGTTCCTCGACCTGCTGGTGGCCCACGGCCCGCGCCTGCGCTGGCGCACGCTGATCGCCAACCATCGCCCCGAGGTGGTGGAAAAACTGGTGTGCGAGCCCAGCACCCTGATCGGCTTTGCCGACTCCGGCGCGCATATCCGCAATATGGCTTTCTACAACTTCGGAGTGCGCCTGCTCAAACTGGTTCGTGACGCCGAGTTACGCGGCCAACCGGTAATGCCGATTGAAACCGCGATCTGGCGCCTGACCGGCGAGCTGGGCGAGTGGTTCGACATTGACACCGGCAGGCTCTACGAAGGCGCTCGTGCCGATCTGGTAATCATCGACCCAAGCGCGCTGGATGAATCCCTGGCCAGCTACCAGGAAGCACCGATGGAGGCCTTCGGCGGCCTGCAGCGCATGGTCAACCGCGGCGCTGCGGTGGAGGCCGTGCTGATCAATGGGCGCATTGCCTTTCAACAGGGCAAATTCGCCAGCGACCTGGGACATGCACGCGGCTACGGACAGTTTCTGCGCAGCAACGCCTAGCCTGGTTTCAGGGCATGCGACCTACGGCATAACGGCGGCGCGCCAGGCTGGCATAATACGCGCCGCACAGCCCGGTCACGTACCCCCGGGCCGGTATTGAAAGGACTCTAACCGAAATGCCCCGCACGCTTTCGCAGGCGGCCTGGCGCTGGCTTTGCGGCCTGCTGCTGGCCAGCCTGCTAACCCCACCACTGCAGGCCGATGACAGCGGCACCCTGCGCTACCCACGCAGGGCTGATGGCGATGAGTTTCGCTCCCTCTATGCCCTGGCGCAGCTGCAACTGGCGCTGGATAAAGCCGGCAGCTCACTGCGGCTGGAGCCTTCGCACTACAGCATGGAGCAGGAACGCGCGCTGGTTAACCTGGAGCACAACGACCGCCTCGACGTGGCCTGGAGCATGACCAGCGTCGAGCGCGAGCAGCGCCTGCTGCCAGTGCGCATTCCGCTGGACAAGGGCCTGTTCGGCTGGCGCATCGCCCTGCTGCCCAAAGACCGTGCGCAGCTGCTGAAAGACGTGCGCACCCTTGAGCAGCTACGCGAGTTCTCTGCCGGCCAGGGCCACGACTGGCCGGACAGTGAAATCCTTCGCAACCATGGTTTGCCGCTCAGGGTTTCGTCCAGTTACGGCAGCCTGTTTCGCATGCTGCAGGCGCAGCGCTTCGACTACTTTCCGCGCTCGGTGATCGAGGTCTGGGATGAGTTGGAGCACCCGCGCGCGAAACAACTGGTCGTTGATCCGCATGTACTGCTGCACTACCCCACGGCAATGTATTTCTTCTTCTCGCGCAAACGTCCGGAACTGGCGGAAACCGTGCGCATCGGCATGGAGAAAGCGATTGCCGATGGCTCCTTCGAGCGGCTGTTCCAGCAGCACTTTGCCGCCAGCCTGCAACGCGCGCGACTCGACCAGCGTCAGCTGATCGAACTGCATAATCCACTGCTACCCAACGCCACGCCCTTGCAACGGCGCGAGCTGTGGTTCACGGCGCCACCGGTACGCTAGGCGCAGGCTGCGCCAGGGTGGTTTGCACCACATTGCGAGTGTGCGCACCGAAGCGCTTGAACAGCTCCACCAGCAACTGCTCCAGCAGCGGATCTGCTTGCGCCTGAGCCAACTGATTACCACCGCTGAAACCCGGAGCCGCCGCCGGCTTGCGCGCCATCCACTGGCCAATCAACTCGTCAAAGGCATCGGCACTGACATAGGACTCGGCCGCCACCACCTGTTGTGCGTAGTCCACCGAATAGGCTGGATAGCTGTCCTGGGGGTTCTGCGTATAGGCCTGCAACAGGGGCGAGGCCGCCTGCTCGTCCATCAGTTGCTGCATACGCTCGAGCTGATATTCCTCGATCGCCGTATGCCGATCCGCCACGCGGGCAATCGCCGCCAGACGATCTTCGGGATAACCAGCTGCACCTTTAAGGGCGATCAGCATCAGCTCTGCCGTGGCAAAGCCCGGTACGGTCTTGGCGTGGTAAGGCTGGGTCAGATCCTGCATGTAGTGCAGCGCCCAGCCGAGAAAACGGTACCCCCAGTAATCATGCCCGCTTTCCAGGGCCAGCCGTGCCAGACCGGTGTACTGGTAGATGCGCCAATGCGGCAGGGTACGGCGCAGATAAGGCGCGGCCTGCAGCACCAGCTCCGGCTCGTGGTAATAGCCAATATGGAATGGTGCCTGGGAGGAATACTCGAAGCGCGCATCGCCAAAGGGCTGCGCGCCGAAGTTGTAGTGCGCGCCGACTTCGCCCGGGTTGTCGCTGAACAGGTTGATGTCGTGGCCATAGTCCGGCTCATCGGCGGCACTGCTCAGCACTTGCACAGCGCTCACGTCATCACCCGGCTGCAAGGCCAGGTAGCGCCAGTGGCTCCAGGGGCCGATTTTGCGAAACACCAGCACTTGCTCGGCAGCCAAACGCGGCCGACCGTCATCGGCCTGCCCTGGCAACTGCTGAACGAAACCGGCCAGGCGAATCTGCGGATTGACCCGTAGCGCCTGCAGAAACGCACTGCGCCTGTCAGCCGCAGTTGCGCTCGCAGCGCTAAAACGCAAGGCATCCGGACGCGCCGGATAGTCCGGAAAATGCGCGCGGGCAAAGGCTTCCTGCTGATCCAACAACTGCTCGATGGCCGGCGCCTGTGCGTCGAGAAAAGCCTCCAGCGGCTCGTAACTCAAGGTGCGCTGCAGCTCCGGCACGGCCTGCAACGCCAACTGACTACCCAGCGAATGATTCGACCAGGCCAGCGCGCTTAACGGCTGGCACACCAGACAACAGGCAGATAGCAACAGGAGCAATGGCTTCACGGAGACTCCGACAACAGATGGCAGTGCAAAGAGGCGTAGCCTAACGCCAAAGCAGCCATCTAGCACTGTCGTATCAAGTCAGCCCATTCACTAATCGAGCAGCACGTTGCCTGCCCAACAAGAGCGGGCTAAAGCGCAAACACCGCAGCCGCCACCAACAGCCCAATCACCAGCAGCAACGCCAGAGCCAGCAGGGGTTTGTTCAGGCCGCTGGGCGCACTGACGGGAGCCGCCGCAGCGCGTATGGGGTTGGCCTGAGCGGCCGTGCGCAGCGGGTTGGTCTGGCTGCTCGGCGAGCTGGACAGGGCTGCCGACTTGAGTGGTTTGGGCAGGTCCACCGCACGCATAAACAGCGTGGCATCTTCATCCTCACTCGGCGCCACAGTACTTTTCGGGCCGATCACCAGCAGGCTTACCGAGCCCATCTTCAGCTGGTCGCCAGGTTGCAATACCGCCGTCGAAACCTTCTGCTGGTTGACCAGCAGGCCATTAGCCGAGGCCAGATCCTTGACCTCCAGCACGTCATCCTTGAGGTAGAACTCGCAGTGCCGACGCGACAATTCCTGATCACTGAAGCACAGCTCGCACTTCACCGAGCGGCCAAAGGTCATGGAGCCGTTGATATGGAATTTCTTGCCTTCGTGCTCGCCCTGAATCACCTGCAGATACCAGCGTGCGGCCTGCTCGGCCTTGGTCTTGCTGCGCGCCGGGTCGACCAGCAGCAGCTCTACAGAACCCAGACGCACGCGGTCGTCGGCGCGCAGCTGAAAGCGCGTTTTGATCCGTTCGTCATTGACGAAGGAGCCGCTCGGGCTGCCGACATCGGTCAGGTAGTAGAAGCCATGGTCCTGGCGGATTTCCGCATGAAACGGAGCAATACTCGGGTCCACCAACACCAGGCTGTTGCGGCTGTCCTGGCCAATGGTGAAACGCTCGTCGACCAGCCAAATTGGCGCCTGACGATTATCACTGAAGTGAATTCTGAGCATCTGCGTACTCCGGCAAAATCAGTTAGCCACAGCTCGGCCTCAACTGCCGACGCTACGAGCGAGGCGCGCATGCTGCCTGCCAATTAGCCCGGTAGCAATACGCCAGCATGACGACTCAATCAAATAAGTTGTTCCATAGCCGCTTGACCGGGTTAACCGGTGCCGCCGCAGGCCGCCGCCGGGGCGTCTGGGTCAAGCGCACACGCTGCTCGTGACCATCCAGCAGCTGCAACAACTGCTCGTTGGCCGGCTCAACTTCCAGGCCCTGCTGCACCAGCGCCAAAGCCTGGGCAAACTCGCGGCGCTTGTAGGCGTCCTCACTTTGCTCGATATAACGCTGCGCCACCCGGTTGATCCCGGCCAGAGCCAGCAGGTTGTCCGGCTCCCAGGCCAGCACCTGGCGGAAGTAGTGAGTGGCACTGTCATCTTCCGGCAGCAGCAATTGCTGATCAGCCAGGCGTTGTTCGGCAAGTTGCAGGTACTGATTGATCCGCGCCTGCAACACCCGCGCCAGGCCATCCAGAGCCGCAGGGTTATCCGCATCCAACGCCAGCACCTGGCGGAACAGGTAATCGGCATTGTCCTGCGGCGGCTCCAGCAGGTTACCGTTTTGCAGGCGCAGCTCGGCACGCGCCAGGTAGTCGCTGATCTGCTTCTGCTGATACAGGTAATAACCGCCGCCGGCCGCGCCAGCCAGCAATACGATGCCGGCCAGCAGCGAGACCCACAGCGTACTGCGCGCAGTTTTACCTCTGGCCGGTTTGCCCATGCTGAGCGCGGGGGCGATGCGCGTGCTGTCCGGGTCATCGCGGGTGAGTTCATCGAGGCTGGCCAGCAACACCTTGCAGTCGGCAAAGCGCTCATCCGGCTCTTTCGCCAGCATGCGCTCGAGCAGCCACTGGTAGTTCTGCAAATGCGCCGGCAGTTGCGGCACGTCCATCTGCAGGTGGTTCATCACGGTCTGGGTGTAGTTGGCGGCGCGATAGGGATTACTACCAGTGAGCATCTCCAGCAGGATCACCCCCAGGCTGTAGATATCACTGCGCGCATCCAGGGCCTGGCACTGCGCCTGCTCAGGGCTGCTGTAGGACGGACTGCCAACGGCGATGCCAAACTGGGTCAGGTCATGGTCCAGTTCGACTTCCTTGGCCACACCGAAATCGGTGATTACCGCCGTGCCGTCGCTGCGAAAGAGGATATTGGCCGGTTTGATATCGCGGTGTACCAGACCTTTGTCATGCACCACGGCCAGGCCGCTGGCCACCTGCTGAACGATACGCAGCGCGCGCGGCAGATCGAACACTTCGCCCTTGTGCTGCGCCAGATCGCCGCCTGGGATGAATTCCATGGTCAGGTAGTGGCGACCATCGGCGAGCTGGTCGATGTCATAGATGGTGATGATCGAGGGGTGATGCAGGGACGCCACGATGTGGCCTTCCTTGAGAAAGCGCTGACTGAACGCCTGATCATCCGCGCTCAGCAATACCTTGATCGCCACCTTGCGCTGCAGCGACGCCTGGGTGGCCAGGTAAACCTCGGCCATGCCGCCTTTACCCAGGCGGCCATGCACTTGATAACCGGGGATCTCGAGCAATTGTTCAGTCATGGGAGTCAGTGCACACCGGCAGGTTAGGGCTTGCGAGAGGTAAACAGACGGCTGAGCAAACCACGCGGTTTGGCCTCAACACTGGGCGCAGCTGCATCAAGGCCGAGCACGATACAGGAGATATTGTCCTTGCCACCCATTGCGTTGGCCTGCGCCAGCAGCTGCTCCACCAGCTCATCGAGGGTCTGGGCGTTGCTGCACAGCTGCTGGATTTGCGCATCTTCCAGCTCACCAGTCAGTCCGTCGCTACACAGCAGCAGCAACTCATGCTCACTGAGCGAGCCTTGCAACATGCCAACCTGCAACGGCTGATCATCACGACCCAGGCACTGCAGAATGACATTACGCTGCGGATGGCTACGCGCCACCTCGACGCTCATCTGCCCGGCATCGATCATTGTCTGTACCCAGCTGTGGTCGTGGGTCAGGCGCTCGATATGCCCGGCGCTGACCCGATAGGCGCGGCTGTCGCCGACCCAGGCAATGCTGAACGCGGCGCCAGCAAAGCGTGCCGCCACCAGGGTCGTGCCCATACCACGCTGCTCATCGGCGCGCGCCACGCTGAGAATCGCCCGATTGGCCGCATGCACCGCGTCGAGCAGTTCCTGGCCTTCGGCGCAGGCAGTCTGCAGCGCTTGCAACGCCAAGGCGCTGGCCACTTCGCCACATTGATGGCCGCCCATGCCGTCGGCAATCGCCCACAAATTCAGCTGCGAGCAACACAACAGAGCATCTTCATTGTGCCCACGCACCCGCCCAGGCACGCTCTGGCCGGCATAAATCAGCGCTTGTTCCATCAACGTCTCGACTCAGGGGGTCAACAGTCGCACAGCAAGCAGGCTGTACACGGCGTAATGCGCCCATGATGCGGCGGCACGCTCAGGCTGTCACCGCCAGCCAGCGACTTTGCCGGTGAACTGTTAACCAGTCGAACCCAGATCCGCAAGGGCGTAGACTCGTCGCACCCGCCAAGCGCCTGCTCAGGCGTTCAATCAGCCGCGCAACGACAATCTGCAATGCACTACCGCCTACTCCCCGCCCCGCTCAAACCACTTGCCGACAAGTTCTACCGCAGCCAACGCTCAGCCATGCGTGCCACTACCGGCGCACAGCTGTGGGTGGCAGAAGATCGGGAAATCGTCGCCGCGCTCTGCCTACAGCAGGTCGCACACGGACATTGGTTAACCAGCCTGCTGGTCGATACACGCTGGCGCAGGCAAGGCGTGGCACGCCAGTTGATCGCAACCGCGCTGGCCGACTGCACCACACCGGTCTGGCTGTTCTGCCATCCGCAGCTCAGCGACTTCTATCTGCGCCTGGGCTTTGCCCCCTGCCCCGAGCTGCCTCAGCCATTGGCTGAACGCCTGGCCCGCTATCAGCGCAACAAAAGCCTGCAGGCATTCTTCTGCGTGCCTTGCCCAAGCCTTGCGGCACAAGGGCTGAAACCCTAATACCAGATAATCAGGGTTCCATTCGGCAGATAGTGGCCCATGCTGGCACTTTGCTGAATTTTACTATTGCCATCGCCAGGGCAAGCTCTGCATGCTTAGCTCATAACAATGATAACAATGGCCTTTACCTATGCGCATATCGCGGCTGCTCAGGCGCCTGCGTAACGACTTCCAACTGTCCATCATTACCTTGATGGGCCTGTTTGGCGTAATTGGTATTACCCCTTATGCCGTTTACCGGCTAGCAACCGGTAACTACCTGGTAGGCTCCGCCGACACCGTAATTGTGGTTTCCACCGTGCTCGCGGTGCTCTATGCCTGGCGCACTGGTGACACCGTCAAACCCGGCATCTATCTGGCCAGCATCTTCTCTTTCGGCTCGACCCTGATCGCCATCAATCTGGGCGTCAACGGCCTGTTCTGGATCTACCCGCTGATCCTCTTCAACTTTTTTATGGTGTCGCCCACCAAGGCCTTGATTGCCACCATTCTGGTGATCACAACCCTGGTTGGTTATGGCCAGCTGAACCCTGGAGCAGTGTTCGAAAGCGACTACCAGATGGTTTCATTCCTGGTCACCAGCATGATGGCCAGCATCCTCAGCTTCGTCTTTGCCTACCGCACCAGCAGCCAGCGCGACCAGCTGCAACAACTGGCCATCCACGACCCGCTGACCGGCGCCCGTAACCGCCGGGCGATGAATGAAGAGCTGAAGATCGCTGCCTCCATCTACCGCCGCACGGCAACAGTTACGGCGTGCTGGTGATGGACCTGGATCATTTCAAACGGATCAACGACAACCATGGCCATCAGGCCGGCGACCAGGTGCTGGTGGACTTCGTGAAACTGATCAAAAGCTCCTCGCGCAAGGAAGACCGGCTGTTCCGCTTCGGCGGCGAGGAGTTCCTCCTACTGCTGCCCAACACCGAGCGCGCCGGCCTGCTGGCAGCCGCACAACATTTGCAGCAGCAAGTGGCGCAGCATCTGCACGGGCCTGGCGGGGTGGTAACCATGTCGATCGGCGGTGCCATCCTGCGCCGCGATGAGCACTGGGAAAGCATGCTGCAGCGTGCCGACGAACGCCTGTATCGCGCCAAGAATGCCGGGCGTAACTGCATCATCATTGATGACGGTGTCGACACCACCAGCAGCCTACCTGTCGCCTGAGCCGTGCGGTTTATCTTTGCTTACAACTTACCGCGAGGAAATTCGCGCGCGCAGCCGGCACGCCTGTAACAACTCGGCGTTGCCTCTGTCTATTGGCCACACCTCATACAGAGCACTGCCATGAAAAGACGCTCCTTGCTCAAGGGAATGGCCCTGTTGCCAACCCTGCCCCTGCTCGGTCACGTTCCGCTCAGCCTGGCGCAAACCATCGCCAGCAGCGTGACGCCGCTGAATAAACCCCACAGTGACTGGCGTGATCTGCTGACGCCCGAAGCCTATGCCGTGCTCTTCGAAGAAGACACCGAAGCCCCCGGCAGCAGCCCGCTGAATCAGGAGAAGCGCTACGGCACCTACATTTGTGCCGCCTGCTACCTGCCGCTGTTCGCCAGCCAGGACAAATATGAAAGCGGCACTGGCTGGCCCAGCTTTACCCAGCCGATTGCCGGCCATATGGGCACCAAGCGCGACTTCAAGCTGTTCTTCCCGCGCACCGAATATCACTGTGCACGCTGCGGCGGTCATCAGGGCCATGTCTTCGACGACGGCCCGAAACCACGCGGCGAACGCTGGTGTAACAACGGCGTGGCCTTGCGTTTTATCCCCGAAGGCGAAGCCTTACCTGAGCTGCGGAGCTGAACATGACTGCCATCCCCTCTACCTGGCGCAGCCGTTTGCTGGCCAGCAGCATCCTCGCTCTGGGCGGCCTGCTGGCTGCCTGTGAACCCACCGCGGCACAGGCGCCGCAGCCACAAGTCGGTGCGTCAACGGTGGAAAACCCTGGCGTGGCGATCTTTGCCGGTGGCTGCTTCTGGTGCACCGAATCAGATTTCGACAAAGTGCCCGGAGTGATTGAAACCACCTCCGGCTATATCGGCGGACATGTCGACAACCCCACCTACGAGCAAGTCTCTGCCGGCACCAGTGGGCATATCGAAGCGGTGCAGGTGCGCTTCGACCCGAGCAAGACCAGCTACGCCAAGCTGCTGGAAGCCTTCTGGCCCACCATTGACCCAATCACTGCCAATGCTCAGTTCTGCGACCGTGGCCCGCAGTACCGCAGCGCGATCTTCTACAGCAGCGCCGAAGAACAGCAACTGGCCGAAGCCTCCAAGGCCGCCCTGGAGAAGTCCGGGCGCCTACCGGCCCCGGTGGTCACGGAAATCCTCGCCGCCAGCACCTTCTACCCGGCGGAGGACTATCACCAGGACTACTACCAACGTAATCCGCTGCGCTACAACTACTACCGCAACGGCTGCGGTCGTGATCAACGCCTGGAAAAACTCTGGGGCAAGAAGCAGTAAAACGCGCTCATCAGCTGGCCATCGTGCCAGCTGATGACGCTGTATTCAGCCGCTGATACCTAGGGAAACTCTGAATAAGACTTCCTGATTTTGGCAAAATGCCCGGACGCCACCCGCCGAGTTTTCCGATGAAGCAAATGACCTTCGCCGATGCCGAGTACGCCGGCAAACGCAAGCAGACCCGCAAAGAGTTGTTCCTGATCGAGATGGATCGGGTGGTGCCGTGGAAGGGTTTGATCGCACTGATCGAACCGTATTACCCCAAGGGTGAAGGCGGTCGGCCGGCCTATCCGCTGATGGCGATGCTACGTGTGCACCTGATGCAGAACTGGTTCGGCTACAGCGACCCGGCGATGGAAGAAGCGCTGTACGAGACCACTATCCTGCGGCAGTTCGCCGGGCTGAGTCTGGAACGTATCCCCGACGAAACCACCATCCTCAACTTCCGTCGTCTGCTGGAGAAACATGAGTTGGCTGCCGGCATCCTGGCCGTCATCAATGGCTATCTTGGCGACCGTGGCCTGTCGTTGCGCCAAGGCACCATCGTCGATGCCACGCTGATCAATGCGCCGAGTTCGACCAAGAACAAGGACGGCAAACGCGACCCAGAGATGCACCAGGCCAAGAAGGGCAACCAATACTACTTCGGCATGAAGGCGCACATTGGCGTGGATGACGAGTCGGGGCTGGTACACAGCGTGGTAGGCACGGCGGCCAACGTGGCGGATGTCACTCAGGTCGACAAGTTGCTGCACGGCGAGGAAAACGTGGTGTGCGCCGATGCGGGTTATACCGGCGTCGAAAAGCGCCCCGAACATGATGGGCGCGAGGTGATCTGGCAGGTTGCTGCCCGCCGCAGCACCTATAAGAAGCTGGGTAAGAGCAGCCCGCTGTACAAAGCCAAACGCAAGATCGAGAAGGCCAAGGCCCAGGTGCGCGCCAAGGTTGAGCACCCGTTCCGGGTGATCAAGCGTCAGTTCAGTTATGTAAAGACACGCTTCCGTGGCTTGGCCAAGAACACGGCGCAACTGGTGACGCTGTTCGCGCTGTCGAACCTGTGGATGGCACGCCGACATTTACTGACCAATGCAGGAGAGGTGCGCCTGTAATGCGGGAAATGGCTGCCGCGAGCTACTCGCGGCGGCTAAAAACACAGAAATGAATGGGTAATCTGATCGTTTTTGATCGATTTGCCGCTTTCAAAATCGGCGGGGCTGAAGTCAGCCAGAAATACATGGCTACTTCAGACCATCCTTAACCAAACGTTAGCAATCGTCGAGGAACTAACGCTGTACCATTTTGTCGAACCTAGCCGTGAACCGCCCGCCGTTCTCGGTGCGCTTCACTTTGAAGATCCAAAAACCATAAAAATCATAAGGAGTAAACGATGATCACAAGAATTGCCCTCGCTATTACAGCAATAATCGCACTCGCTGGAACTGTCGCATTGTCGGTGAGTGCCGACCAGCCTAGCAGGACCATTCAGTCATGTGCGTCATTACTTCCAAGCGGACACACGTTTGACCTGAAAATCACCGGCACAATTGATACAACCAAACCTAATCAGATGTTCAACGGAGGCTTCGACTTAACCGTCGGCGGTACGAGGCCAGGAGACCCCGCAATGCAAGCCGCGGTTAAGCCGTTTGTTGAATGCGCTAAGGCACTTATCAAATAACGATTGCTAACAAATCGCTGCAGCCGACACCGGTGCGGCTGAGCTCAGACGTTAGATCTCCAACCAAGAGATAAATGTGGAGACCCTGATGAAAGTTGCATACAGGATAGCAACGCCTGACGATACGGCCGAATGCATCGCCTTGAGAGAAAAGACGAGAGAAAATGCTTTCTCTGTCGAACAATTGGAAGAGCTCGGTATTACTTTAGATAGCTGGAAAGCAGGAATTAGCGATGGCTCCTTACCGGGTTACGTTAGTGTTTGTGAAGGGAAGATTATTGGCTATTGCTTCGGTGATAGCCACGCTGGAGAAATTGTTGTTTTGGCACTATTACCAGAATATGAAAATAAAGGTGTTGGCAAAGTACTACTAAATCAAATGATTGAGTCTTTCCAGCCTTTAGGATTCGAAAGACTTTTCCTCGGATGCTCATCCGATCCAAAAGCTCGTTCATATGGTTTTTATAGGCACCTAGGCTGGCGCTCCACTGGTCTATTTGATGATGCGGGCGATGAGATACTTGAATACTTTCCTAATAATAAAGTGAAGTTATAATTGGCACCGTCTAACAAGTGGTATATGGACTCTCCCCACAAGTAGTGAGCAAAGCTTTGCTTTTGCACCTGTCGTCAGCGCGGTTGCATTCGTATATCCGGCCTGTTTTGGGCTCACCGCCCTGGCCACTCTGTAGTTCGCGCAGCGGGGGCCAAGCGTTCAATCGATCACGCGGATCATGATTATTATCGGCCTTATTCCGCTGCAGGACTCGCCTGTTCCGACAGTGCTGCTGCTCACCACAACCACAAGAAAACCATCTCTCCCTTCTGATTACCCCGCCGTCAGGCGGGCTTTAGGCTTTGCCAGTTACCACTGAAACGCCGCTCATGGCACCATACGGCCCAGCAAATCCTGACCAACTTGTTGGCCAGGGCTACAGCCGCTTTGTTGTGGCCGATACGGGCTGCCGTCTCGACGGCCCAGCGTTGCAATTGGGTCAGTTTTTCCGGTGAGCGAGCCTGACAGCGCTGTGCTGCCAGCAAGGCCGCTCGCGAGCCGTGGATTAACAAGGTGCGCACATAGACGTTGCCCTGTCGGCTGATGTGACCCAACTTGCGCCGGTCGCCGCTACTGAATTCGCGTGGTGTCAGGCCCAGCCAGGCGCTGAGTTGACGACCACTGGCAAAGCGCTCGGGCTTGCCGACTGCGTTTTTCAGGGCGCTGGCGGTCAGCAGGCCAATACCGCTGACTTCATCGTAAGCGCTCCATAAACCTCATCTACAAATGATCCGCAGGCCAGCCAATGCTGAGTTCCAATTTCTTTCTGGAGCCAGCCGTCATGATGCGCCCCGACGCCAAAGTCGAAAAAGTCTATCTATACCCCAAGCCGGTGGATTTCCGAAAATCCATCGATGGCCTGGCCGCCCTGGTCGAGCTGGATATCAAGGTGGCGGTGTTCGTAAGCGCTCCATAAACCTCATCTACAAATGATCCGCAGGCCAGCCAATGCTGAGCTCCAATTTCTTTCTGGAGCCAGCCGTCATGATGCGCCCCGACGCCAAAGTCGAAAAAGTCTATCTATACCCCAAGCCGGTGGATTTCCGAAAATCCATCGATGGCCTGGCCGCCCTGGTCGAGCTGGATATCAAGGTGGCGGTGTTCGACCCGGTGCTGTTCGTCTTCCTCAACCGCGCGCGCAGCCGGGTGAAGATTTTGTATTGGGAGCGCAACGGCTTTTGCCTGTGGCTCAAGCGATTGGAGGCTGAACGCTTCAAGTCGCATCCGGAACCTGGCGAAGATGCGATCGTGCTGACGGCCCAGGAGTTGAACTGGTTGTTGGACGGTATCGACCTGTGGCGCAACCGGCCGCACCAGGTTTTGACCCCTAGGTTCGTCACCTGAGCCGGTATAATCCACGGCATGATTTCTGTGCCCGAAACCCTTCCTGATGACCCCGCCGCGCTCAAGCAATTGCTCGCTGAGGTGTTGTCGTCGGCGCAGGAATTGGCCAAGGACAAGGATGGGCAGATCGAGCGCCTGCGCGAACAAAACGCGCTGTTGATCCAGCGCCTGTTCGGCCGTAAATCCGAGCAGAGCAGCGACCCGGATTCACCGCAGCTAGAGATGTTCAACGAAGCGGAAAGCCTGGCCGAAGCGGCGGCTGAAGCTCCGGCCGCTGAGGTCGAGGAAGAAGTCGTTGCGCCGACCAAGCGCCGCGGCAAGCGCAAGCCGTTACCGGCCGAACTACCGCGTGTCGAGGTCATCCACGAACTGCCCGAACACGAACTGACCTGCGAATGCGGTTGCCGCAAGCAGGCCATCGGCGAAGAAACCAGCGAGCAGCTGGAAATCATCCCGATGCAGGTTCAGGTGATCCGCCACATTCGCAAGACCTATGCCTGCAAGGCCTGCGAAAGCGCGCCGGTCACCGCTGACAAACCGGCCCAACTGATCGAGAAAAGGCTGGCCAGCCCGAGCGTGCTGGCGATGCTGCTGACCAGCAAATACGCCGACGGCATCCCACTGTATCGCTTCGAAAAGATGCTCAGTCGCCATGGCATCGACATCCCCCGGCAGACCCTGGCGCGCTGGGTGATCCAGTGCGGCGAACTGCTACAACCGTTGCTCAACCTGATGCGCGACAGGCTGCTGGACAGTCCGGTGATCCACTGCGATGAAACCCGCGTGCAGGTGCTCAAGGAGCCTGGGCGCGATCCGAGCAGCCACTCCTGGATGTGGGTGCAGACCGGTGGCCCGCCTGGCAAACCGGTGATCCTCTTCGACTACACAACCAGCCGCGCGCAGGAGGTGCCGCTGCGCCTGCTCGACGGTTATCGCGGCTACCTGATGACCGACGATTACGCCGGCTACAACGCCGTGGCCGCACAACAAGGTGTTGAGCGCCTGGCCTGCTGGGCGCATGCGCGGCGCAAGTTCGTCGAAGCGCAAAAGGTGCAACCGAAGGGCAAAACCGGGCGTGCCGACATCGCGTTGGGGATGATCAACAAGCTCTACGGCATCGAGCGCGAACTTAAGGATGCCAGCGATGAACAGCGCTACCGGGGCCGCCAGCAGCACAGCCTACCGCTCCTCGATCAGCTCAAGACCTGGCTGGAGAAAACCCAGCCGCAGGTCACGGCGCAGAATGCCCTGGGCAAAGCAGTGAACTACCTGGCGAGCAACTGGAGCCGACTCGAACGCTACATCGAGGCTGGCCACCTGCCGATCGATAACAACGCTGCCGAGCGCGCGATCCGGCCCTTCGTCATAGGTCGCAAGAACTGGCTGTTCAGCGACACGCCGAAAGGCGCGACCGCCAGCGCCCAACTCTACAGCCTGGTGGAAACCGCCAAGACCAATGGCCAGGAGCCCTACGCCTGGTTGCGCCATGTCCTCGAACGCCTGCCGCTGGCCAACAGCGTTGAAGCCTACGAAGCGCTGCTGCCTTGGAACTGCCAACCAACGACGCCACTGTAAAACGCAAAACCTCTCCAGAGGGAGGTGGGGTCTATGGAGCGCTTACGAAGGTTCAAGGTGAGGGGCTCAATCTAAGTTCGCGATAAGTATGCATATGCCTGCAGCTTTGCTCAATGCCATCGACATGGCATAGCCACTGATTGGCTCCGATTATTAGTGTGGCCGCTTTCAACCGGTTCTGTTTCGTCTGGTTGGAAAAGAACTGAATCGCCGCTCGGAACGAATGCCATAGCAGTAGCCGACGACCAGCATGCGCACCATCAACTCCGGGTCAATCGAGGGACGCCCGATGGGGCTATAGAAATCCGCCAGGTAGGCACGCAGATCACTGAGATCCAGGCACTGGTCGATGCTGCGCAGGAGGTGTTGGCCCGGGACGTGATCTTCCAGATTGAACGAGTAGAACAGGCGCTGCTGTCCTCCCGGTAACTGTCCCATCATGCTGTTCGCCCCCACGCTCGCTGACAGAGCAATTTTGCCAACGGCATGGGGAGGTCGCTACTTTTTCAACAGAATCGACCCGGAGCAGACGCTCGCTAACGTTTGGTTAAGGGGCGGGCTTTAGCCCGTCCCAGAGAGCGAAGCGAACGATTTGAATGCTGTAATGGACTCTCCCCGCGCCACACTTCTATACCCAGAACCGCGGTGACTGAACAAAGGGAGAGGCGCGATGAAACGAATTGCGGTTGATCTGGCCAAGTCCGTTTACCAAGTTGCCGAGAGTGTCCGTTCCGGCCAGGTGGTGCAGCGCAAGCGGCTGAACCGAGAGGCGTTCAGGCGATATATACAGGAGCAAACTGAGCCGGTCGAGTGGGTGATGGAGGCTTGCGGCACGGCCCATTACTGGGGGCGCGTGGCACAGGCACTGGGCCATTCGATAAAGCTGATCCCCCCGCGCTATGTACGCCCGTATCGACGCCGCAACAAAACCGACCGTAATAACTGTGATGCGATGCTGGAGGCCGCGCGCTGCAAGGATATCTATCCGGTGCCGGTGAAAACCCATGAGCAACAACAGGTGCAGCAACTGCACGGGCTGCGCGAAACCAGGAAGAAAAGCCGTACCCAGCGGATCAACCTGCTGCGCGGCATCCTGCGCGAAGCGGGTATCGAAGCCCCGGTCGCCACCGCCGCGTTTATCCGTGCGGCCCACGAGTTGGTTGAGCGCCCAGAAGTCGCCCCCCCTTGAGCCATCAACTGCATATCGTCCTGGCGGAAATCAACCTGCACGAACAGTGCGTGGCCGAGTGTGAGCAGCAACTCAAACGCTGGCACGCCGACGATGAAGTGGTGCGCAAACTCGATGAAGTGTAAGCGCTCCATAGACCCCACCTCCCTCTGGAGAGGTTTTGCGTTTTACAGTGGCGTCGTTGGTTGGCAGTTCCAAGGCAGCAGCGCTTCGTAGGCTTCAACGCTGTTGGCCAGCGGCAGGCGTTCGAGGACATGGCGCAGCCAGGCGTAGGGCTCCTGGCCATTGGTCTTGGCGGTTTCCACCAGGCTGTAGAGTTGGGCGCTGGCGGTCGCGCCTTTCGGCGTGTCGCTGAACAGCCAGTTCTTGCGACCTATGACGAAGGGCCGGATCGCGCGCTCGGCAGCGTTGTTATCGATCTGCAGGTGGCCAGCCTCGATGTAGCGTTCGAGTCGGCTCCAGTTGCTCGCCAGGTAGTTCACTGCTTTGCCCAGGGCATTCTGCGCCGTGACCTGCGGCTGGGGTTTCTCCAGCCAGGTCTTGAGCTGATCGAGAAGCGGTAGGCTGTGCTGCTGGCGGCCCCGGTAGCGCTGTTCATCGCTGGCATCCTTAAGTTCGCGCTCGATGCCGTAGAGCTTGTTGATCATCCCCAACGCGATGTCGGCACGCCCGGTTTTGCCCTTCGGTTGCACCTTTTGCGCTTCGACGAACTTGCGCCGCGCATGCGCCCAGCAGGCCAGGCGCTCAACACCTTGTTGTGCGGCCACGGCGTTGTAGCCGGCGTAATCGTCGGTCATCAGGTAGCCGCGATAACCGTCGAGCAGGCGCAGCGGCACCTCCTGCGCGCGGCTGGTTGTGTAGTCGAAGAGGATCACCGGTTTGCCAGGCGGGCCACCGGTCTGCACCCACATCCAGGAGTGGCTGCTCGGATCGCGCCCAGGCTCCTTGAGCACCTGCACGCGGGTTTCATCGCAGTGGATCACCGGACTGTCCAGCAGCCTGTCGCGCATCAGGTTGAGCAACGGTTGTAGCAGTTCGCCGCACTGGATCACCCAGCGCGCCAGGGTCTGCCGGGGGATGTCGATGCCATGGCGACTGAGCATCTTTTCGAAGCGATACAGTGGGATGCCGTCGGCGTATTTGCTGGTCAGCAGCATCGCCAGCACGCTCGGGCTGGCCAGCCTTTTCTCGATCAGTTGGGCCGGTTTGTCAGCGGTGACCGGCGCGCTTTCGCAGGCCTTGCAGGCATAGGTCTTGCGAATGTGGCGGATCACCTGAACCTGCATCGGGATGATTTCCAGCTGCTCGCTGGTTTCTTCGCCGATGGCCTGCTTGCGGCAACCGCATTCGCAGGTCAGTTCGTGTTCGGGCAGTTCGTGGATGACCTCGACACGCGGTAGTTCGGCCGGTAACGGCTTGCGCTTGCCGCGGCGCTTGGTCGGCGCAACGACTTCTTCCTCGACCTCAGCGGCCGGAGCTTCAGCCGCCGCTTCGGCCAGGCTTTCCGCTTCGTTGAACATCTCTAGCTGCGGTGAATCCGGGTCGCTGCTCTGCTCGGATTTACGGCCGAACAGGCGCTGGATCAACAGCGCGTTTTGTTCGCGCAGGCGCTCGATCTGCCCATCCTTGTCCTTGGCCAATTCCTGCGCCGACGACAACACCTCAGCGAGCAATTGCTTGAGCGCGGCGGGGTCATCAGGAAGGGTTTCGGGCACAGAAATCATGCCGTGGATTATACCGGCTCAGGTGACGAACCTAGGGGTCAAAACCTGGTGCGGCCGGTTGCGCCACAGGTCGATACCGTCCAACAACCAGTTCAACTCCTGGGCCGTCAGCACGATCGCATCTTCGCCAGGTTCCGGATGCGACTTGAAGCGTTCAGCCTCCAATCGCTTGAGCCACAGGCAAAAGCCGTTGCGCTCCCAATACAAAATCTTCACCCGGCTGCGCGCGCGGTTGAGGAAGACGAACAGCACCGGGTCGAACACCGCCACCTTGATATCCAGCTCGACCAGGGCGGCCAGGCCATCGATGGATTTTCGGAAATCCACCGGCTTGGGGTATAGATAGACTTTTTCGACTTTGGCGTCGGGGCGCATCATGACGGCTGGCTCCAGAAAGAAATTGGAGCTCAGCATTGGCTGGCCTGCGGATCATTTGTAGATGAGGTTTATGGAGCGCTTACGAAGCACTGCGCCTGCTAGCCGCTAAAACTGAACGGGGTGGAGCCTGGTTGAGTTGGGTAGCAGCAGAACTGTATGCCCTCACACCTGCCGCTTATGCGCAGATGGTGCGGCGTGAGTTGCAACGTCTGAGCCGCTAACGCCACAGGTAGAGACACGATGCGGGACAGTTAGAGCACCCGCACCCGGTCTTAATTTGCTGAATTAACAGGTGCTGCGCCTGAAAAGAAGGTGCGGGTTATATCGTAAGCGCTCCATAGACCCCACCTCCCTCTGGAGAGGTTTTGCGTTTTACAGTGGCGTCGTTGGTTGGCAGTTCCAAGGCAGCAGCGCTTCGTAGGCTTCAACGCTGTTGGCCAGCGGCAGGCGTTCGAGGACATGGCGCAACCAGGCGTAGGGCTCCTGGCCATTGGTCTTGGCGGTTTCCACCAGGCTGTAGAGTTGGGCGCTGGCGGTCGCGCCTTTCGGCGTGTCGCTGAACAGCCAGTTCTTGCGACCTATGACGAAGGGCCGGATCGCGCGCTCGGCAGCGTTGTTATCGATCGGCAGGTGGCCAGCCTCGATGTAGCGTTCGAGTCGGCTCCAGTTGCTCGCCAGGTAGTTCACTGCTTTGCCCAGGGCATTCTGCGCCGTGACCTGCGGCTGGGTTTTCTCCAGCCAGGTCTTGAGCTGATCGAGGAGCGGTAGGCTGTGCTGCTGGCGGCCCCGGTAGCGCTGTTCATCGCTGGCATCCTTAAGTTCGCGCTCGATGCCGTAGAGCTTGTTGATCATCCCCAACGCGATGTCGGCACGCCCGGTTTTGCCCTTCGGTTGCACCTTTTGCGCTTCGACGAACTTGCGCCGCGCATGCGCCCAGCAGGCCAGGCGTTCAACACCTTGTTGTGCGGCCACGGCGTTGTAGCCGGCGTAATCGTCGGTCATCAGGTAGCCGCGATAACCGTCGAGCAGGCGCAGCGGCACCTCCTGCGCGCGGCTGGTTGTGTAGTCGAAGAGGATCACCGGTTTGCCAGGCGGGCCACCGGTCTGCACCCACATCCAGGAGTGGCTGCTCGGATCGCGCCCAGGCTCCTTGAGCACCTGCACGCGGGTTTCATCGCAGTGGATCACCGGACTGTCCAGCAGCCTGTCGCGCATCAGGTTGAGCAACGGTTGTAGCAGTTCGCCGCACTGGATCACCCAGCGCGCCAGGGTCTGCCGGGGGATGTCGATGCCATGGCGACTGAGCATCTTTTCGAAGCGATACAGTGGGATGCCGTCGGCGTATTTGCTGGTCAGCAGCATCGCCAGCACGCTCGGGCTGGCCAGGCTTTTCTCGATCAGTTGGGCCGGCTTGTCAGCGGTGACCGGCGCGCTTTCGCAGGCCTTGCAGGCATAGGTCTTGCGAATGTGGCGGATCACCTGAACCTGCATCGGGATGATTTCCAGCTGCTCGCTGGTTTCTTCGCCGATGGCCTGCTTGCGGCAACCGCATTCGCAGGTCAGTTCGTGTTCGGGCAGTTCGTGGATGACCTCGACACGCGGTAGTTCGGCCGGTAACGGCTTGCGCTTGCCGCGGCGCTTGGTCGGCGCAACGACTTCTTCCTCGACCTCAGCGGCCGGAGCTTCAGCCGCCGCTTCGGCCAGGCTTTCCGCTTCGTTGAACATCTCTAGCTGCGGTGAATCCGGGTCGCTGCTCTGCTCGGATTTACGGCCGAACAGGCGCTGGATCAACAGCGCGTTTTGTTCGCGCAGGCGCTCGATCTGCCCATCCTTGTCCTTGGCCAATTCCTGCGCCGACGACAACACCTCAGCGAGCAATTGCTTGAGCGCGGCGGGGTCATCAGGAAGGGTTTCGGGCACAGAAATCATGCCGTGGATTATACCGGCTCAGGTGACGAACCTAGGGGTCAAAACCTGGTGCGGCCGGTTGCGCCACAGGTCGATACCGTCCAACAACCAGTTCAACTCCTGGGCCGTCAGCACGATCGCATCTTCGCCAGGTTCCGGATGCGACTTGAAGCGTTCAGCCTCCAATCGCTTGAGCCACAGGCAAAAGCCGTTGCGCTCCCAATACAAAATCTTCACCCGGCTGCGCGCGCGGTTGAGGAAGACGAACAGCACCGGGTCGAACACCGCCACCTTGATATCCAGCTCGACCAGGGCGGCCAGGCCATCGATGGATTTTCGGAAATCCACCGGCTTGGGGTATAGATAGACTTTTTCGACTTTGGCGTCGGGGCGCATCATGACGGCTGGCTCCAGAAAGAAATTGGAGCTCAGCATTGGCTGGCCTGCGGATCATTTGTAGATGAGGTTTATGGAGCGCTTACGTTATATCGGCCTTACTGCATATCAGCCAGCGAGCACGAACTAACGCGAGCGCGCCCCGCTTGCTTGGCCTGATAGAGCTGCCGATCAGCTTCCGCTACAACCGTTTCGGATGTCGTCCCAGCAGTAGGCACAATAGTCGCAACCCCAAGCGAAACGGTCAGTACCTGATCTACTGCAGAATCTAAGTGCTCAAGCTTGAGTGCCCGCACGGCTGCTTGCATACATTCCGCAATCTTTACGGCATCAATCAGATTGGTTTTGGGCAGCACACAGGCAAACTCTTCGCCGCCATAACGCGCTAATAAATCGTATGGCCGTCTGATAGCACTACCCAGTGCTTTGGCAACAGCCTGCAAGCCAACGTCCCCTTGTAGATGGCCATAACGGTCGTTGTAACGCTTGAAGTGATCAACATCAATCAAGATCACTGACAACGGCGCTTGCTCTCGCTGGCATTGCCGCCAATTAAGAGCCAGCTCTTCATCGAATTTACGTCGATTGGCAACACCTGTCAGACCATCCAAAAGCGCGAAGGAGCGCAAGATGTCAGTTTGCTGTTTAAGCGTCAGATGGGTGTTAACCCGCGCTTTTACAATGACGGGGTTGATCGGTTTGACGATGAAATCCACCGCGCCCAACTCAAAACCGCGCACTTCATCCTGCTCTTCGCCCTGAGCGGTAACAAAGATGATCGGGATGTCGCGTGTTTCTGGATCGTCTTTAAGACGACGGCATACCTCGTGACCGTCCAGCCCATCCATATGCACATCAAGCAGTACTAAATCCGGCAATACGGTGCGGCAGCTCTGCAACGCTTGCTCACCGTCGGTAGCCATAAAAATTTCGCACTCGTCACGAAACAGTTCATACAGCACGAGGATATTAACGCGCTGATCATCCACCAGAAGCAGCTTGGGCTTCTGCCGGGTGGCTTTTAACCAAGTTTGCATCAATAAACCCTCAGACCGAATGCAGCAGTTCATGCCCAGCCAATAAAGATGCAGCAAAGTCTAAGGATTGCACCAAGTCTAAAAACTTGCCAAATTGTGGCCGCAATTCATGTGAGGTCTGCGCCAACAATGCCTCGCTTTGGGCGATTGCCTGCATATTGCCCGCGTCTAACAACTGCAGAATATCCTGCAGGGCCTCACGCCACTGTTCCAGCGGTAAACCAACAGACTCAATATCGGCTGACGGCAACTCATTAGGCAACTCAAACATAACCTTCAGCGCCTGATCACTGCTGCGTAGCAACTCATGCAGTTCCTCAATGAAACTACCCTCGGCTAGCAGCTGTGCCTTGGTGGCTTCATCGGCATGCAGTAACTGCTGCTCCAGCTCACCCGCCAGTTGCGACAGGGCCCACGCCCCCATGGTGCCGCTACTGCCTTTAATGGCATGTAGAACAGCGGCAGCACCGGCAGCATTACGCTGCTCAACCTGCTCCTGCAGCCGAACGAGTTGCTTGGTTTGCTCTGGTGCGAAACTGCTCAACACCGTGCGAATCAACTGAAGATTACCGCCAAAGCGTTGCCCGATCGAAGTGGCAGACTCCACCACAGAGTCGTGTGGCTCTGCTTGCACCTGGGCTGATGATGCAACGCCTTCGCGGCCAGTATGACGCAACAGCGTGGCGACCATTCTTTCCAGATCTATTGGCTTGCCGAGGTGATCATTCATCCCTGCCGCTCGGCATTCTTGTTCATCGGATAAGGACGCATTGGCCGTCATGGCAATGATCTTTACCGCGCCACATCGAGCATCACCACGGACCCGCCTTGTCGCCTCCAGGCCGTCGATATCTGGCATCTGGACGTCCATCAACACGGCATCGAAGGCCTCCGCTCCCTCGATGATAATCTGCACGCCCTCAAGGCCACCCTCGGCAAGAGCCACCTCAGCGCCCTCTCCTTTTAGCAACTCGAACGCCACTTGGCGGTTAAGCATATTGTCTTCGACGACTAACAAACGCAGTCCAGCCAAGCGCTTTGGCTGTGCGGCACGCAGCGCTACGACCGTTGGTTGAGGCGCGCCCACGCCCGTCAATACACGCTGAATCGTATCGGCCAATAACTGAGGAGTTACCGGCTTGCTGAGGAACTCCGCAAACGGTGCATCCCCCCCCTGCTGCGCTTCAGACAACACCTCACGACCATAGGCCGTGAGCATGACGATCACAGGTGTATGCTGCCCCTGGCTCTGCTGGCGAATCAGGCGCGCGGCGCTCAAACCGTCCATGGAAGGCATGCGCCAATCCATTAGAATCACGTCATAGCCATTGCCCGCGTGCTGCATCTGTTGCACCCGCTCCACGGCTTCGAGGCCATCGTGCACCAGATCAGCCTGCCAACCCAGAGCCTCGGCTGTACGCAGCAGCAGATATCCGGCCACTTCATTATCGTCGACCACCAGCAAGCGTAATGGCTGGTCAGCACCTGGGCAAAGCTCGCGCAACGGCACGGCCTGAAATATCCCTAAATCGACATCAAACCAAAAGCGGCTGCCCGCCCCCACCTCACTGCTAACCTGCAGCTCACCGCCCATGAGGTTGATCAAGCGTTTGCAGATCACCAAACCCAGTCCTGTTCCACCAAAACGCCTCGAGGTGGAGGCTTCAGCCTGGGTGAAACCATCAAAGATACGCTTCAGCTGCTCAGGATTTATGCCGATTCCGGTGTCAGTGACCTCGATGCGAACACGCACCTCATCACCCCGGCGCTGCAATTGCTCAAAACTGACAACGACCTGTCCTTGCGGGGTGAATTTGAGCGCATTCCCTGCCAGGTTGATCAACACCTGCTGCAAACGCAGGCTATCGCCAAATAATATGCTGGGTAGCTCAGGGTCGAGGTCAAACATGACTTCAACATCCTTGCCGCCCTGGTTTCCAGACAAAACAGTGGCCAAGTCGCGCATCAAGGGCTCTGGCTCAAAAGAGTGTGCATCAAGCAGCAACTTGCCCGCTTCAATCTTGGAATAGTCGAGGATGTCGTTGAGTAACCCCAGCAACGACTTGGCGGCCGTTTCAGCTTTGCTGATGTAGTCCAGCTGGCGCGTATTCAACTCGGTGTTCTGCACCAAATGCAGCATGCCCAATACCGCATTCATCGGCGTGCGAATTTCGTGACTCATATTGGCCAGGAATGATGACTTGGCTGCGCTGGCAGCATCCGCTTGTTCCTTGGCATCCAGCAAACGGGCTTGCAGCTCGCGCTGCACGGTAATGTCGCGATTGATGCCAGTAACCCGTAATGCCAGGCCTTGTTCATCACGCTCAACTTGGGCGCCGGCCTGGACAACAGACACCGAACCATCCGGACGGACTACGCGGAAGACGGGGTCATAAACCTCGCCTTTTTCCACCGCACCTTGCAGCTGCTTGGCGGCCATCAAAACATCGTCGGGGTGAACACGTGAATACCAGTGTTCATAGTTCAAGCCGTTGTCACGCAGGCTGAGCGGCTGACCGTATAGCTCAAACATGCGGTCGTTCCAACTAAGGGAGTTGTCCGCCAGGGTCCAGGACCAGATACCCAGCTCAGCCACATCTGCTGCCATCAACAACTGATCACGCGCTGCAGCAACGGCAGCTTCAGAATCCTTGGCGGCAGTCAAATCCACTGCCATACCCAGATAGCCGTTGATATTGCCATCATCATCACGTATGGCCGTAACAGCCAGGGATACCGGTAAATGCGAGCCGTCCTTACGCACGTAGGTCCACTCACGTGTTTCCGCCCCCTCTAGTTCGGCCTTGTGCACAAATACTCGGAACCCTTCAATCACTTGGCCATATTGCGCAGTCAATTCAAGCGAGCGAGCCGCCACCTCTTGACCGAGATGGAAGCTGGCAGAGCTGCTCTTATCGATCAGCTCTTGCGCCTTATAACCCAGCATGCACTCGGCACCGGCATTGAATAACCGAATGATGCCCTCCCGGTCAGTCGCAATAATTGCTACTTCCGAGGCCGAGCGCAGCACATTACTCAACAACAAGTTGCTCTCACGCAGCTCCGCTGTGCGCTGAACGACCTGAGCCTCAAGACTGTTATTGAGCTCATGAATTTTCGCATCAGCGGCCACTTGCTTAGTGTTATCCCGGACGGTTTTCGACGCCCCAACGACTTGGCCCGCAGAGTTACGAATAGGCGAAACGGCAACCGAAACGTGAATCAACTTGCCGTATTTATCTTGGCGTAGGGTATTAAAGCTGGGGACGTGCTCACCCGCTTTAACTGTGGAAAGAATCTCTGTCTCTTCATCTTTTAGCGCCTCAGGAATAACCAATTCAATAAGGCGTCGCCCTATCGCCTCCTTCGCACTAAACCCAAACAGCCTCTCGGCACCTTTATTCCAGCTGGTCACCGTGCCATCTAGGTTTTTACCAATAATGCCATCGGCCGAACTTTCAACAATGGCGGCCAATTTGCCTTGTTCCGCGATCACTTGCTGCTGACGTGTGTGACTGATACTTAGCACACCTACCAAGGCGGCTAATAACACAGAAACGATGAAGCCAAGACTCAGCGCCAGTAACGGAGAAAACTGGCGAAGTTGGCTGATAAACAGCGGGTGCACGCCAAACTGCACCTGCCAGCGCCGGCCATACACATCGCGCTCAAGCGTCTGAGAGAGAACAACCTTCTGAGCACGTTCATCCTCATCGTTATAAAACACGACACTTTGTGTGGGTTCGGTAATGTCACGTAACTCAAGGCTAACTGCCTGCTCCGGCGGGCGTATGCCTTTGAGCACTTCGCCCATACTCAATGGCGCATAGCTCCAGCCAAACGCTTGCGCTTCACGCGCTTCAATGGTGTCGGGATCCACTCCACCACGGTAGATCGGCATCAGGATCAGGAAGGATTGCTGCGGCTGGCCAGTGGCCTGCACCAGCGTAATGGGCCCTGACAGACGCACTTCACCACTCAGCATGGCGGAACGTGCAGCCTCCCGTCGATTAGCCTCGGAGGCGATGTCCAGACCAATGGCTACCCTGTTGGGCTCGACCGGGCTGATGTATTGGATGACATAACGTTCGGCGTCATGGGGCGCAAGCTGGCGGATGGCAAAATCTGGCCAGCCATCAGCACGCGCCTGGGCCAAAAACGCAGCTTCACTCTGCGGGGCAACGCGACGAATAAAGCCAAACCCACGCGCGCCCGGGAACTCCACTTCAACGTTGCGCGTCCTGCTGTAGCGGTCAAAACCTTCACGGGTGATAGCTTTCTCGTCCATGGACTGAATCGAGCCACGAGCCCCTCGCAAAACATACTGATAAAGCTTTATGCGATTAACCACTGCATCAGCGGATTTCTCAGCAGCAGCCTTTACAGCCTCAACAGCCTCCCGATGATTGAACTGAGCAAGCCCCACAGCTACAACGATGCTGATAGCCAACCCGACAAGCAGGCTGGTGATGGACCATTTATTGGCCGCAACGACGGCGTAACTCTCTTTTATTGACATAGCATCCCAACAACAATTTCAGAGCGCTGATCGGTGATGGTTACCCACAGAAAAACCTGAGCAAGTCACGCATAAGTGATGTTTGGTGAATCAAAAAAACGCACCGCACAACTGTTCTATCTGTTATCGAGTAGTTAGATTGCCAGAGTCCAACAATGCACAGAACTGGTTAAACGGTACAGGCCGAGAGTACAGATAGCCCTGGGCGGCGGCAAAAACTGAGTGCAACACCTGATCTTTCCGATACGGTGCTGCCCCTATGTCTTATTCCGAACTCAGCGTTGAAGAGCGCGCCACTATTCAAATCGGTCATGCCCAAGGCTTTAGCCTGCGCAAGATTGCCCACCTGATCAACCGATCCCCCTCGACTATCAGTCGCGAGTTGCGCCGTAATCGAGAGGTCTGCGGTCGTTACTCGGCCCGTGCGGCGCAGCAGCAGATGAGAGCCCGGCGCCAAGTCTGCCGGCCCAAGCGAAAGCTGCTGCCCGGTAGTGAACGCTTCGAGTTGGTGACCCATATGCTGCGTGAGCGTTTGTCTCCCGAGCAGATTGCCGGCAAGCTGCGCAGCATGAACATACCCAGCCTCAGAGATGCCTACGTCTGTCGCGAGACGATCTATACCGCGATCTATGCCTTGCCGGTCGGCGAGCTGCGTAAGGAGCTGATTATCTGCCTGCGCCAAAGCAAGACGACGCGCAGGCCGCGCTCTGGCGGCGTGGATCGACGTGGCCAGCTCCCAGAGCTGGTCAGTATTCACGTGCGCCCGCCGGAGATTGAAGACCGCCTGATG
Source organism: Pseudomonas anguilliseptica (assembly GCF_900105355.1). Lineage (NCBI taxonomy): Bacteria > Pseudomonadati > Pseudomonadota > Gammaproteobacteria > Pseudomonadales > Pseudomonadaceae > Pseudomonas > Pseudomonas anguilliseptica. The sequence continues at coordinate 132,573 of NZ_FNSC01000002.1, read as the reverse complement.
CCGGGCCACTGGGAGGGCGACCTTATCAAGGGCAAGGCCAACGCCTCGTCGGTCGGCACCTTGGTAGAACGCACCAGTGGCTACCTGATGCTGATCAAGATGAACGATGCGACGGCGACCTCGGCGATGGAAGGTTTCAGCGCCGCACTCAATCGTATGCCGCTGGCGATGCGTAAGAGCATGACCTACGACCAGGGCCGGGAGATGGCGCGGCACGCCGAGATCACCCAGAGAACCGGCATAGCGATCTACTTCTGCGACCCACACAGCCCCTGGCAGCGCGGCAGCAACGAAAACATCAACGGCCTCATTCGCCAGTACCTGCCCAAGGGCACAGACTTGTCGGGACACAGCCAAGAACAGTTGGATGCCATTGCACTGCAACTGAATATGCGGCCGCGTAAGCGCTTCGACTTCAAGTGCCCGATCGAAGTCATGAGCGAAGTAATGCAAGAAGCCATGGCTATGCGGCATGATGCGCCAGCGTCAATTCAATAACCGTGTTGCACTCAGCTCCTGCAACCGCCCTGCATAATTTGGCAGCCAAAAGCTTGCAAGGCGGCGGCTTGCTCCTGGGACTCCACGCCTTCAGCCACTAGCTCAAGACCGAGCGCCTGAGCCAACTTGACAATCGCCTCAATAATCGCGGCGTCACTCTTATCAACCAGCATGTCACGTACAAAGCTCTGGTCTATTTTCAGCACATCCACTGGAAAGCGCTTGAGGTAGGTAAGGCTTGAGTAACCCGTGCCAAAATCATCCAGCGCAATCCTCACCCCCATGCTGCGCAGAGATGTCAGTACATGCTGCGTGTTAGCGACATCCCTGGCCAGCACGCCCTCGGTGATCTCCAACTCAAGAAACTCTGGCGCGAGCCTTGATGCAAGCAACGTGTCTTGCACCATCTGTAAAAATGATTCTTCGCGAAACTGCACTGCCGATATATTTACGCTGACCACAAAATGCATGCCTTGTGCGACAAGCATCTGGGCATCCTGACAGGCCTGCTGCAGCACGAATTTACCAATCGGAATGATCAGCCCGGTCTCTTCGGCCAACGGAATGAAATCAGCTGGCGAAATAAGGGTGCCCTCTTTGCTACGCCAGCGTACGAGTGCCTCCATCCCGACCATTACATTCCCGGTGGCCACAACCTTGGCCTGATAGAAAACTTCAAATACGCCATTTTCCAGCGCAGTGCGCATATGTTGTTCCAACAGATGCCGACCACGGGTGCTGCGCTCAATATCGAGGGAAAAGAAGCGACAACGATTACGCCCATCGAGTTTGGCTTGATACATGGCCGAATCCGCATGACGGTAGAGCGACTCGGTGTCCTCGCTGTCGTCAGGGAACAGGCTGATGCCGATACTCGCGCTCAGGTCATAGCGATTACCTTGAATAATGAAGGGGGTGCTGATGGTGGTGAGTAGCCGCTCGGCAAAATCACCGACCACATCAAAACCGCTGACCTCTGGTAATAAAACGATGAACTCGTCGCCACCCTGCCGACTGACCGTATCCAAAGCCCTGGAGGCCAGCGAAAGCCGGGCTGCGACCTCCTTGAGTAGGGCATCACCAATGGAATGCCCCTGCGAGTCATTAATGCCTTTGAAGTTATCCAGGTCGAGCAACAGCATGGCCACGCGGAGCTGACTGCGACGAGCCTTTTGCAAGGCTTGCTCGGTACGGTCTTGCAACAGCGTGCGGTTTGGTAAGCCGGTCAACGCATCATGGTTAGCGAGCTTCTTCGCAGCATGACGCAACGCCAGGTGGGCTTTGATATGGGCCCTGGCCACTGGTGCATTTAGCGGCTTGTGGATGAAATCAATACCGCCATATTCCAGCGCGCGCAGCTCGTTCTCAGATTGAACATGGGAGGTAACAAAGATAATGGCGGCATCGCAGAGTTTCGGATCGGCTTTGAACGCCTTGCATACGGCAAAGCCACTCATGCCAGACATTTCGATATCCAAAAGCACAAGATCCGGCTTGCACTGCCTGGCCAGCGCTAAGGCTGAAGGACCGTCACTGGCCACGTGAACCTCCCCTAGGTCACGCACCGTTTCACGCAGAGCAAGCGCATCCGTGGTCTGGTCTTCAACGATCAGAATGACCGACTCGACATCAATTCCTTTGCTTATGCGCATGCGCGGCTCCAGATCCTTGCGTTGCAACTCCATATTCACTCAGCCTAGCTCGCTTTGGGCTGACAGGTAGCGCACCAGACGAATATCTAAACGTCACTCCAAACCGGCTAGTGGCCTGTCTGGTTAATCCAATAACTCATTCCGAATTACAGCCAGCTTTGCTCGATGCACGGAGCTGATAATCGACTCAGCCGTTTTGCTCCAGCGGAACGGCTTAGCCGAATGTTCGTTATGAGCCTCAATGAAGCGACGTATCGCCGCTCTCAGGTCAGCCACGCTGCTGAAGGCATCACGATAAAGCGCCCGTCTTTCCAGTTGCGCAAACCAGCCCTCCACGGCGTTCAGCCACGAGGCGCTGGTCGGTGTGAAGTGCAGCTTGAAACGGGGATGCTTCTCCAGCCATTCCCTGACGGCAGCGGTCTTGTGAGTCGAGCTGTTGTCCAGAATTACATGCAGGTCCAGCTCGGCGGGAGTGCTGCGGTCGATCTGTCGAAGGAACTCCAAAAACTCCTTGGCCCTGTGCCGCTGGGTGATACGGCCGATGACCTTACCCGTCAGGATGTCAAAGTCTGCGTACAGACTGGCCGTACCGTGGCGCTTATAGTCATGCGTCCGCCGCTCAATCTGCCCGGGCTTGAGCGGCAGCATGGGCTGTGTGCGGTCCAGCGCCTGGATCTGTGTTTTTTCGTCAACAGATAGCACCAGGGCGTTGTCGGGCGGATTCAAATAGAGCCCGACGACATCGACCACTTTGTCTGCAAAGTGCGGGTCGTTACTGATCTTGAAGGTTTTCAACCGGTGCGGCTTGAGGTCGGCAGCAGCCCACACCTGTGCGACCTGCCAGATGCTGACCCCAGCGTACTTGGCCATCAACCGTAGGCTCCAGTGGGTAGCTTCGCGCGGGACTCGCTGGGTCGTCAGCGTCAGGATTTCCTTGATCTTCGCTTCGTTGAGCTTGCGAGGCGCTCCACTGCGCCGCAGGTCACTCAGCCCCTCCAGACCGGTCTCCTGGTAGCGTTTACGCCATTTGAAGACCACTGGCGCAGAGACTTGCAGCTGCTCGCTGATCTCCTTGGGCGTGAGACCGTTGGCCAGCAGCAACAGAATTCTGGCCCGCTGGCCGATGCTCTGAGGCAGCGATCCCATGCGTAACCAGCCTTGCAGCATGTCGGCATCACTGGGACTCAAGAAGAATGGGGCTGCTGGCCGGGCCATATGGGAGCTCAATTCATGACGATAGAGCGCGCAGTATACTGGCCCGGCATTGGATTAACGAATTTTACAGACAGCTCACTAGCCGCATCAACCGATCAACGGTGGTAGGTGGTTCGCTGTTGTTTATGGCCGCCGCCAGGCGCATCAACACCTGCTCACGTCGAATTTGCGCCTGTGGCAGCGCATAAACAGCCCCGATCATGTCACGCAAGGCCATAGGTACGTTCCACTGGGCTTTCAATTTGATTGCAAGCGGTGCGGCAAAGTCGTTGACAGCGTGCATGAGCAGGCTCTCATCCAACCTATTGCCCTGGCTTTCCCACTTATAGGCTTGGTAGATCACACACAGCTCACCGATACGATGTAACAAGGCGGCAGTTTGCAGTGGCGCTGGCTCAACGCCGCACTGCTTAGCCAGCGCCACCACGCGCTCAGCCAGAGATACGGCACTGTCCAAATATTCTTTCATTAGGGAAACTCTGAATAAGACTTCCTGATTTTGGCAAAATGCCCGGACGCCACCCGCCGAGTTTTCCGATGAAGCAAATGACCTTCGCCGATGCCGAGTACGCCGGCAAACGCAAGCAGACCCGCAAAGAGTTGTTCCTGATCGAGATGGATCGGGTGGTGCCGTGGAAGGGTTTGATCGCACTGATCGAACCGTATTACCCCAAGGGTGAAGGCGGTCGGCCGGCCTATCCGCTGATGGCGATGCTACGTGTGCACCTGATGCAGAACTGGTTCGGCTACAGCGACCCGGCGATGGAAGAAGCGCTGTACGAGACCACTATCCTGCGGCAGTTCGCCGGGCTGAGTCTGGAACGTATCCCCGACGAAACCACCATCCTCAACTTCCGTCGTCTGCTGGAGAAACATGAGTTGGCTGCCGGCATCCTGGCCGTCATCAATGGCTATCTTGGCGACCGTGGCCTGTCGTTGCGCCAAGGCACCATCGTCGATGCCACGCTGATCAATGCGCCGAGTTCGACCAAGAACAAGGACGGCAAACGCGACCCAGAGATGCACCAGGCCAAGAAGGGCAACCAATACTACTTCGGCATGAAGGCGCACATTGGCGTGGATGACGAGTCGGGGCTGGTACACAGCGTGGTAGGCACGGCGGCCAACGTGGCGGATGTCACTCAGGTCGACAAGTTGCTGCACGGCGAGGAAAACGTGGTGTGCGCCGATGCGGGTTATACCGGCGTCGAAAAGCGCCCCGAACATGATGGGCGCGAGGTGATCTGGCAGGTTGCTGCCCGCCGCAGCACCTATAAGAAGCTGGGTAAGAGCAGCCCGCTGTACAAAGCCAAACGCAAGATCGAGAAGGCCCAGGTGCGCGCCAAGGTTGAGCACCCGTTCCGGGTGATCAAGCGTCAGTTCAGTTATGTAAAGACACGCTTCCGTGGCTTGGCCAAGAACACGGCGCAACTGGTGACGCTGTTCGCGCTGTCGAACCTGTGGATGGCACGCCGACATTTACTGACCAATGCAGGAGAGGTGCGCCTGTAATGCGGGAAATGGCTGCCGCGAGCTACTCGCGGCGGCTAAAAACACAGAAATGAATGGGTAATCTGATCGTTTTTGATCGATTTGCCGCTTTCAAAATCGGCGGGGGCTGAAGTCAGCCAGAAATACATGGCTACTTCAGACCATCCTTAGCACTGACAAGACTAAGTTGCCCTGCATGCTGATCTGCTTTAAGGCAAAGCCCATTGCCAGATTCACACTGGTACGGGGGCCAAGCCGCCTGAGTGCATCGCTTAAGCTGGTGCACTGCGCACCAAAGCCGATATAGGCAGCGCTGTTGGACGCAGCAATAAGGTGCATACACAGTGACGGATCGCCTTGCCAGCTGCTCACCAACTCACGCAGATCAAACGACTCCCCGCGATAACCCAGCTGAAGCAGCTCTTTAACCTTCTCAAGCATCGGCAAGTCCAGGTCCTCTGCGGCCAGGCCGCTTAAGTAAGCAATAAATGCTTCCTGAATACTGGGGGCAGTAGGGACAACGTCCTGCAGTGGAAGGAGTTCCTCGATACACGCGACAACACGTGGGACATCAAACGGCTTGGTAATAAAAGCACTAATACCCAGCCGTCTGACCTCCAACACACTCTGCCGGTCAGAGCGGCCGGTAATCATCACCAGTGGTGTTTCACGGTCCTGTGCACGAATTCTTTGCAGCAAATTCACACCCGAACCGTCGGACAGATTCCAATCAGCCAGGACCAAGGCGTAGCGTGTTTCCCGCCAAGAAGCAAAAACGCTTTGCACATCAGCAAAACAATTGACCTGAACCCCTGGGCGGACATTTATGACGATCTGTTTTAACAAATCAGCGATCCATGGATCATCGTCAACAATCATCACCTGCATGCACTGCCCCCTCGGCGTTGTCTTTCCATACGTGGTGCGCAATCTAGCGAAAGGCTCGTGCAAGGCCCTATGACTGCTACTTTGCGCTCCTCGCTTGTATCTCCGCTATTTATTAAAGACTAAGCAATAGACATTACAGGGCAGCACTACAGCAGGCCGCCGATGTGCTATTGAACAGGGCGATTCAATAGGGTGGTAGCAGAGCTATACGCTCTAAAACCCACCACCGATACGCAGACTGTACGCCCTACCTTAACTGCGCCTAGCCTCGGCTCAGCCCCGTCAACCGCGACGACAGCGCTTGCATGGCACTGCTGACTTCATCCAGGGCCTGGGCATCGCGGGCGTTTTCTTCGCTGATGCTGTGAATACGCACCGCCAGCTCATTGATCTCCTGAGTTACATGGCTTTGCTGCTGCGCCGCCACGGCGATCTGCTGAGCGCGTTGAGAGATGTCATCGAAACTCTGCACCGAGCTGGACAACGCCGCCGCTGCGCCTTCGGCCTCCCCTACCGCATGCTCGGTACGTGCCTCGCCCGCTTGCATGGCCTGCACGGCCTGACGTGAAGCCTGCTGCAACGCACTGATCATGGTGCTGATCTCATTGGCCGAAGCCTGAGTTCTGCCCGCCAGGGTGCGCACCTCATCGGCCACCACGGCAAAGCCACGGCCCTGCTCACCGGCCCGCGCGGCCTCGATGGCGGCATTCAGCGCCAGCAGGTTGGTCTGCTCGGAAATCGCCTTGATCACATCCAGCACCGCCCCGACCTGCTGGCTGTCCTTCTCAAGCTGACTGATCACCATGGCCGCACCGGCCATTTCCGTCGACAGCGCCTGAATCGCCGAGCTATTGGAGGTGACCTTCTGCTGCCCCTGCTGCACCACCAGCAATGAACTCTGTGCGGTATTGGCGCAGTCGTTGGTGTTCTGCGCTACTTCCTGGGCGCTCGACGACATTTCGGTAATCGCCGCCGCCAGATGGGTGTTCTCCTGGCGTTGCTGTTCGGCGCGCCCGGCCAGGGTACTGCTCAAACCGCCCAGTTGTGCGGCTTCGGCCTGCAGATGATCGGCCTCCTCGGCGATGCGCTGGAGCATGGTGCGTAACTGCCCGGCATAGCGATTGACCGCGTGGCGCAGCGCACCGATTTCATCCTCGCGTTCCACACTCAATTCGACATCTCGGCTGGCCGAGCCACGGCCCAGGGAGTCGATCTGCGCAATGGTTTCTTCCAGTTGGCTGATCAGTTTGCGCCCAGCCAACCAGGCCAGCGCCAGCAACACCGCCAGCAGCGGCAGGAGGAACAGCAGAATCTCCCAGGTCAGCGCCCTGGCCAGGCCGGTAACCCGCTCCTGCGGCGTAACCAGTCCAATCACCCAGCCTGTATCTGGCATCACAAACAGGCTGACGCGGCTGGCCTGCTGGAGCTGCTCATCGTTATCTAGGTCCAGGTTGCGAATCGCCCCAGAATTGCTGCGGTTCAGCGCCTCCTGCACCGGCTCAAGCCAGCGATGCTGCTGCGCCAGGTCGGCAAACTTGAGCATTGCGCCACCCTTAGTTCCGGTCATGCCGGGAAAGTGCAGCACGTTACCGGCCTGATCGAGGGCGAAGGCATAGCCATCGGTGACCTTGCCCTGCTCGGTGAGAAAACGCGCCAGATCATCCAGAAGCAGATCCAGGGTGGCTACCCCGGCAAAGCGCCCTTCTAGCTGGTAAGGCACGCTGCAGGTCACCATCGGCACGCCGGTCACCGCATCCTGATAAGCCTCTGACCACAGGCACTGGCCGGGCTTGCTGCTGCGCGCGCCGGTGTACCAGGCATCGTTGTGGTACCCAGGGCCATCGGCGGTGTTGTAATCGTCGGAATAGGCCAACTGCCCGTCACCACCACGCGCCTAGAAGAAACTACGGCGCGCCACACCATCGGTAAACGCATTTGGCTCCGGCCACACACCGCCGCCGGCAATCGCTTTTTCACCCTGGCTGTCGATCAGATTAGGCAGGCTGTTGAGGTACAGCGGCTCTTCACGCGGCAGCACTTCGGCCAGGTGCGCCAGGCTGGCTGTCACCCCTTCTATCTTGGCCAGTTGCAACGCCAGCTGGCGCACGATGGCGCTGCCGGTCTGTTCGATCAGCTCGCCACTGGCCGCCACCACACGCGGCTGACCACGCAGGGCCATCACCGCAAATACCGCCAGTGCGGTCAGAATCAGAAGGACGACGCAACCGAGGGTCAAACGCTGCGACAGTCTAACGGGAACCAAAAACATACTGACTACTCCTGTTCACTGAAAGACTGCACTCATGGCAAACGCCACCGCACTTCCCTCCGAGGATTTATGTGATCGGCACACAAGATTCAGGGGCCCCTACTCAAATGCAGAGGGAGACGTTACAAAGCACCTTTAGGGTATAGATGAAATATCAACGAGCCGTGCCGCCAGCCCCTCTTTAAGCTTATTACTGGAGCAAGAGGCGCAAGGCATCTGGATCCATCGGGCGTGCCAAGAAATAGTCCTGTACTTCATCACAGTCACACTGGCGCAAGACCTCAAGTTGCTCCTCGGTCTCGACACCCTCGGCAGTAACCGTCAACGACAACGCTCGACCGAGCCCAACAATTGCCTTGATGATCGCCTGACTATCGGGTGAGTCATGCAAGTCGGCCATAAAACTACGGTCGATCTTCAGTCCATCGAAGGGGAATTTGCGCAAATAGCTAAGCGATGAATAGCCTGTACCGAAGTCATCCATCGCCAGTCGCACGCCCAGTTTTTTAAGTCCTGCATCAGTACCAGAGCGCCCTCTGCATCTCCAAGCATCACGCTCTCGGTGAGTTCGAGTTCCAACCGCGAAGGCGGCAGACCACTGTCGTCCAGAGCACTTTTAACCCTTGCCAACAGACGACCATGCTGAAATTCAACCGGTGAGAGGTTTACCGAAACAACCAGCGCCTCGTGCCAGGTCATCGCTTCCATACAGGCAGTGTGCAAAACCCAAGAGCTCAGAGGTACTATCAAGCCCGTCGTTTCGGCAATAGCAATAAAGCTGTCCGGCCCCAACAACCCTCGTTGGGGATGCTGCCAGCGCACCAGGGCCTCCGCCGCCACCATGCATTGGCTGCTAAGGATGGTCTGAAGTAGCCATGTATTTCTGGCTGACTTCAGCCCCGCCGATTTTGAAAGCGGCAAATCGATCAAAAACGATCAGATTACCCATTCATTTCTGTGTTTTTAGCCGCCGCGAGTAGCTCGCGGCAGCCATTTCCCGCATTACAGGCGCACCTCTCCTGCATTGGTCAGTAAATGTCGGCGTGCCATCCACAGGTTCGACAGCGCGAACAGCGTCACCAGTTGCGCCGTGTTCTTGGCCAAGCCACGGAAGCGTGTCTTTACATAACTGAACTGACGCTTGATCACCCGGAACGGGTGCTCAACCTTGGCGCGCACCTGGGCCTTGGCCTTCTCGATCTTGCGTTTGGCTTTGTACAGCGGGCTGCTCTTACCCAGCTTCTTATAGGTGCTGCGGCGGGCAGCAACCTGCCAGATCACCTCGCGCCCATCATGTTCGGGGCGCTTTTCGACGCCGGTATAACCCGCATCGGCGCACACCACGTTTTCCTCGCCGTGCAGCAACTTGTCGACCTGAGTGACATCCGCCACGTTGGCCGCCGTGCCTACCACGCTGTGTACCAGCCCCGACTCGTCATCCACGCCAATGTGCGCCTTCATGCCGAAGTAGTATTGGTTGCCCTTCTTGGCCTGGTGCATCTCTGGGTCCCGTTTGCCGTCCTTGTTCTTGGTCGAACTCGGCGCATTGATCAGCGTGGCATCGACGATGGTGCCTTGGCGCAACGACAGGCCACGGTCGCCAAGATAGCCATTGATGACGGCCAGGATGCCGGCAGCCAACTCATGTTTCTCCAGCAGACGACGGAAGTTGAGGATGGTGGTTTCGTCGGGGATACGTTCCAGACTCAGCCCGGCGAACTGCCGCAGGATAGTGGTCTCGTACAGCGCTTCTTCCATCGCCGGGTCGCTGTAGCCGAACCAGTTCTGCATCAGGTGCACACGTAGCATCGCCATCAGCGGATAGGCCGGCCGACCGCCTTCACCCTTGGGGTAATACGGTTCGATCAGTGCGATCAAACCCTTCCACGGCACCACCCGATCCATCTCGATCAGGAACAACTCTTTGCGGGTCTGCTTGCGTTTGCCGGCGTACTCGGCATCGGCGAAGGTCATTTGCTTCATCGGAAAACTCGGCGGGTGGCGTCCGGGCATTTTGCCAAAATCAGGAAGTCTTATTCAGAGTTTCCCTAACGCTATATCGAGGCTGTAGGCACAAGCGTAATTCGTTATTGCTCAACGCTTGGCGTAGATCGTTTTCGAGTTGTTGCCGTTCAGTCACTCGCTCCTTCATGTCGCGGGCATAGAAGCGCCACGTGCTACGTCCAGCCCCCTTGGCCTCGTATAAAGCGATATCGGCGTAGCGCAGCAATTCCTCAGCCAGGCACGCATCAGCCGGCGCCATAGCCACACCGATACTGGCGCCGATAAAAATGCTGTGATTATCAACTTCGAATGGCTGTTCAACGCCAGCGATCAACCTTTCGCACAAGCGCTTTACCTCCGCCTGAGTGGAGATGCCGCTGACAATCAAAATAAATTCATCACCGCCCATACGCGCTACTAGGTCGCCGTCGCGCAATATCACACGCAGACGCTTTGATACCTCACCGAGTACCACGTCGCCGGTCTCATGGCCGAAAGAATCATTCACTGATTTAAACCGGTCGAGGTCGACACTGAGCATGACTAACGGCTTGCCAGACGTAGGCAGTGCACTCAACTTGTCCTCTAAGAACGCCTGCATGCGATTGCGATTGGGCAATCCAGTGAGCGCATCGTGCTGAGACAGGTGCTCAATGCGCGCCCGCGCTTCCACTTCCTGGGTGATATCACTGACGATGCCACGATACCCCGTAACACCGTTGACGCCTTCGACGTGCCGCAGGGCGAACCTACAAATACGCAGCCTGCCGTCGCTAGCAAAATACTGGCATTGCAGGCTGTCCTTAGACGATGAATGCAGGCTGCGTTTACTCAACCAAGCCTGCAAGCCTCCCGGGCAGCTCACGAGCTCGTCAAGCGGTCGACCGAGCCAAGCGTTTTCGGTGTGACCGGTCACTGCCTGAAACCGCGCCGACAGGTACGTTAAGCGTAGCTGTGCATCGGTTTCCCAAATCCAGTCAGAGGCCGCCTCGGCTACATCACGAAATCGAGCCTCACTGGCAGCCAGAGCAGACTGGCTGGCATATAAGGACGAATAGCTAGTATCCATTTCACGTGCGGCGGTGATCGCGCGGCGCAGCATCAGCCAAGTGATAAGGGCAACAATCACACCGGCCAGTCCTAGCAGCGGCAAAATGAGATAGAGCAGCTGGTCGCCTGGCTGGGCGGGATGCCAATACAACAAAAGCGGCTCACCATTCAAGGTTGCCAAAGGCAAGCTGGCCCGAACTTGCGCCTTACTTAACCGTTGATCCACATGCAGATCGTCGATGCCAAAGTCTTCGCCAAGCATCTGCAGCTTCTGCGGACCGAGCCGGTCAACGAACAACAGCACCGAGGGTGGACCCTCCACCGCCTCGATTTGCGGATCACTGCCAGGCGTCAACGCGGCTAGTACCACAAATGCCGGCTGCCCGGCGACCAATAAAACGCCAACAACCGGCTCTTCATTCTCAGCTTGTAAGCGGGCCTGTTCGATCAGTGGGTGGATATCCTGCATAAGCCACTGCTGGACTTCGACCGAGCTCAGCTGGCCTTCCACGACCGCATAGGCGGTGTGGCCACTGGCGTCGACCACAAACACACCTTCATAGGCGAAATCAGGAAACAGGCTGGGCCCCAGATTCTGCCCTGTATAGGCCCAGTCGGTGTCGACCCGCACGTGTAGATGGCGATAAGCCGCCCCCCAAAAGGCGTAATCGCTGATAGTCGCGAGAATAGACTTCTGCCGGGCTTGGGTCGCTTTTTCCACATAAAACAAGCTTTGCTTGATCGCCTGTTTATTCTGCTCTGAAGCGATTTGCACCAACGCTACGCTCGCCACTACAAACAGGGTCACCAACAACGCTGAAAGAAATAGCAGCGTCTTACGTGTTACAGAGGCGTTGGACTGAGCATCTAACGCACGGAACGACTCAACTACTGGCGCCATCTTCGGCCCTCAACCAGTCGGAAGTGCTATTCAGAATAGGCGAACGCCCTCGGTTAATAGCAGTCTAGCTGCAAAAGGCCAGCATGAACCTTGCAGTATGCAGCGGCTCAAATACCTCAATGGTGCAACCCAGAGTTCGACAGTGCGCGCCAAAACCCATGACAAATCGGGCAGAACACATGAACAGAAGCCTGCGCGGCTTAAGCAAGCCGCCAACACAGCGGCAAAACACCCGGGTACATGGCATGGCTAAACGTTCATTCAAGCACCCATCAGGCGCCACAGGATAGGTTTATCCGTCCAGCCCAGCTAAGCTCGTTTACTACTTAACAGCCGGAAGAATCCCCCATGTTGCGTACCCTCGTCTTCACAGCAAGTTTGGCCCTCTCCGCCAGCGCTCTCGCGTTTTCCCTTGCCGACCTCTCTCAGAGTGATGCCAGCGGCGGCCTCAAGGACGCCCTCACCCAAGGCGCCAAAGTGGCCGTGCAGCAACTGGGCAAACCCGGCGGCTTCAGCAACAACCCGGACGTGCGCATCGAACTACCGGGCAACCTCGGTAAAGCCGCAAAGACCATGAAAATGATGGGCATGGGCGCACAGGTTGATCAGCTAGAAGCGAGCATGAACAAAGCCGCCGAAGCCGCCGTACCGCAAGCCCAGGCGCTGCTGGTGGACTCGGTGAAGAAGATGACCGTGCAGGACGCCAAGAGCATCCTCAGCGGCCCGCAAGACTCAGCCACCCAGTACCTGAACAAGACCAGCCGCGAACAGATCCGCGCCAAGTTCCTGCCTATCGTCAAGCAAGCCACCGACCAGGTCGGCCTGGCCAAGCAATACAACAGCTTCGCCGGCCAAGCCGCGAGCTTCGGCGTGATCGACGCGAAAAGCGCGAATATCGAGAACTATGTGACGGAGCAGGCGCTGGATGGTCTGTTTGCGATGATCGCTGAGCAGGAAGCCAGCATCCGGGAGAATCCGGCTGGGGCGGCGACCAGTTTGGCGAAGAAGGTGTTTGGGGCGTTGTAACAAGGGTTGGATATATATGAAAAAGCCAGGCCTTGATGTCTGGCTTTTTTGTGAACATAAACAATCAGGTCTTCAAAACCTTCTACTGCTCGAGGCTGGCCCGTAGGGCGAGCGAAGTCAACCGGTAGCGGGAACACTGCAAAGCGGTGTAACCAAAGACGCAAAGCTCGCGGCTAAAGCCCCTCCCACGGAATGAATGCACTCCCCGCCTCACAAGGCACAAAAACAAAACCCCGCCAATCAGCGGGGTTTTGTTGGCCAAGCATCAGGCTTATTCCGCCTGCGCCACCAACGTGCCGTTGTGGTTACGGCTCCACTGCGGCAACAGCGTCCCAATCAACATACCGGCCATGCTGAACAGCAGGCCCGCCAGCTGTGGCGGCCAGAAGGCAGCTTCGCTCCAGGTGTATTCCAGGTAGATCCACGACACCAGACCAAAGGCGATGGCCACCAGTGCGCCCTGGGTGGTCGCACGTTTCCAGAACAATCCGGCAAACAACGGCACCACCGCCGCGACCAGGGTCACCTTGTAGGCATTGCCAACCATCTCGTAGATGCTCGCATCCGAATACAGGGCAAAGCTCAGAGTCGCCGCCGCGCAGACCACGATGGTGACGCGCATCAGCAACAGGAACTGCTTGTCGTTAAGCACCGGCAAAAAGCGCTTGAGCACGTTCTCGGTCAGGGTCACCGACGGCGCCAGCAAAGTGCCCGAAGCGGTGGACATGATCGCCGAGAGCAGCGCACCAAAGAACATGATCTGGGCGAACAGCGGGGTCTTTTCCAGGATCATCAGCGGCAGAATCATCTGCGAGTCCTCGGCCAGCCACTTCTCGACCAGCGCCGGGTCGATCATCGAGGCGGCGTACACCAGGAATACCGGCAGCATGCAGAAGCCGAGGTAGAACACCGCGCCGGTCATCGAGGCGCGGGCGGCGATGTTCTCACTCTTGGCCGACATCACGCGCTGGTACACGTCCTGCTGCGGGATGGAGCCGAGCATCATGGTCACCGCCGCGCCGATAAAGGCGACGATATCCTTGGGCTCGAAGGCGTGCATAAAGGTGAATTTGCCTTCGCTGGCCGCCTTGCTGATCACCAGATCGGCGCCGCCAGCCATGTCGCTGAACAGCCAGACCAGGTACACCAGGCCGACGACGATGATGATCATCTGGAAGAAGTCAGTCAGGGCAATCGACCACATGCCGCCGAACAGGGTGTACAGCAGCACGATAAAGGTGCCGAGGAACATGCCCTGGGTGGTGCTGATGCTGCCGTCGGAGATGACGTTGAACACCAGGCCCAGCGCGATCAGTTGCGCGGCGATCCAGCCCAGGTAGGACATGACGATGACCAGGCTGATGATCAGCTCGACCTGCGGGCCAAAGCGCTTTTTGAAGTAGTCACCGATGGTCAGCAGGTTCATCCGGTACAGCGGCCGGGCGATGATCAGACCGACCAGAAACAGACAACCGAAGGAGCCGAACGGGTCTTCGACAATGCCGGCAAAGCCTTCTTCGAGGAAGGTGGCGGGGATGCCCAGCACGGCCTCGGAGCCAAACCAGGTGGCAAACACCATGGCGGCGACGATGGGGAAGCCCATGCTGCGACCACCGGAGGCGAAATCGCGGGTGTTGTGCACCCGGGTGGAGGCGTAGAAACCGATGGCGACAGTCACCAGCAGGTAGAGCGCAACGAACCAGATCAGCATGCTTTCCCGTTCCACAGACGTCAGCCCACCGCATGCATGACCTGCGCAGACTGCGCAGGGCGGAACGATGGGCTACAGGTTTTTGTTATGACCACTTTTGACGGGTAGCTGCACGCGCCCGTTCAAGGTTGCGCAGTCTGGCAAATACGTAAAATATGTCAAACAAAAACGACGAAACGTAAGCAGATAATTCATCAAACAGCTCTGCACGCCTCTGTAACAGACTGTAATCGCTGTAAAAGCCGTATATAAGCCAGCACAGGTAGTTGCATATTTTTGACAGCAGCCCGGCAAACGGCTTATGCAAAAGGCATAAAAAAGCCAGGCCCGCTGGGCCTGGCTTTTTCACATCATCAAGCGGCGATTCAGGCTGGCTTCGCCTCCACTTCCTTGACCCGGAACCAGCGAAGTAGCTCGGGCAACGGTGGCAACGGTGGATGAAAAAAGCGTCATCCACCCTACGCAAGGATCACCAATGGGCCGACCCGTAGGGTGGACAACGCGAAGCTTGTCCACCGGTATGCTCAAATCCTCCGTTACCCGCCATCACAGGTGCTGGCGTTCCAACCCGCAGTCGCGCAAACAGCGGCCAAACGCCCCATCAGCAGGCGCCGTTTAGCCCAGTGCAGTAACGCCCGCAGGGCGAACGCAGCAAGTAGCGGCATTATTACGAGAAGCCACGAGCCGCATGGGCGCTACGTGGGGCCGTGTTGTTCGCTGATTGCCGAAAGAGCGCTGCCGCCTCCCTGCGCCGTACACCATCGTTTAGAGCTTTACCATTTGCTCCAACTGCTCTGCGCAGCTGCGGGCTTGGCTGAGCATCGTGCCAAACGCTGCACTCACCAGCTCATCGTGGCCCAGCCAGCTCACTTTCTGAGTCAGGAGGTAGTGATAACGAATGCCATCGCTGATCTTTTCCCCATCCAGGTCGAGGTCGTACCAAGGCGAGCGGACCTCGCAGCGCTGGATCGGCTTGTCCATCTGCGCACCGGACAAGGTGACGGTGTAATCGACCGTATCCGGATCGCCCACGTAGAGGTCGGCACGCTGATCGTTACGCCGATAGTTGAGCAGATCGCTCCATTTATCGTGGAGATAGGCGTCGTTGTAGAAGTAACCACCGTCGAGCTTCTCAAGTGCCCGCTGGTTACTCATGGAGACTTTGATGCTGTAACGCTCAGGCACTAAAAACCCCAAGCTGTCGCGGTGGACTTTGCAGTCGCTGATCGCCATCCCGAAGTTGTCGCAGAGATTCTGATCCGAAGCGGTGGCGCCTTGGTAGCTATCAGCCAGACTCAACTGCATCAACGGCTGACGGGCGAATGTGAGCGTGGCCTGCGTGGCAGCGCCCCCGGCCTTATCAAAATGTGCCTGCTTATCGAGGCGAATGCTGACTTCAGGACGCGCCAGCGCAATGTGTTCTTCACGCACCTGCCCTTGCACGTCGCTTACCAAAGCCCAGCGATCCTGGATGTCAGACATTGTCTGACCAGGGGCAAACACCGGATTGGTGGGGTCCAGCCACCAGACCTGGCCGGCCACCTGGGCGCGAACGATTGCATGGTTTGGTGCACTGGTGCCTGGGAGCAGCAGTGACTCCACCACTTCGCCCCGGCTGACCCAGGCGATTTCGGCGCTAATGCCGCTCGCCCTGAGCATGGCGGTCAGCAGCGTGGCAAGGTCCTTACAGTCGCCATAACCGCGCTGCTCGATTTCCTGCAGGTTGAATGGCACATAGCCGCGCTCGGAAGCCCGCCAGTCGCCCAGGTAGCGGTAATGCGCATTTAAATGCTGCATCAGTTCGGCTACTTGCTGGGCGGGCTCAAGCCCCTTCACCGCAGCGACTGCTAAGGCGCTCTCAGGTGGTAGATCAACACTGATTATTTGGCCGTAGCGCTGGGCTAAAGCGCCGAAGTAACGCTGCAATTGCACAGTACTGCCAAGCTCTATCCGCGGAATACGGCGTATGTAGGCATTACTCGACTCATTGATGTAGCTGCTAAACACCGGCGCTCTTTGTTCGATATCCAGTGCCTTGCCGTCGGCCGAAGCGGAGATGGTGAAGTCGTCCATCAACTCACTGCGCCACTGGATTGGCTGCTCGGCGGTGAAGCGCGCCTTGAACCGATCCCGGCGAACGGCGTTGGGGGCAAATCGCAGACTGTAGTGGAACTCGCTGAGCAGAGGTTGCGCAGCACTGCACTCACGCACCGTATAGCGAACTTGAGTCCCGACGCGCAGCGCCGGAAAAGCCAGCGATGTCTGCTTCTCGCGGGAGAAACCCTGCTCAGGATTGGGCGCCGTACGTGTATCGATCTGCGTTTCATGCAGAGGCGTCGGCTGACCGCCGGGTTGCACATACTCGGCGTTGATCACCTCAAACTCGTCAGTTTCGACATAGCTGAAATCGATTCGCGAGAGCATTTCACGGCCTAGCGGCTTGAGAATGGTGTAGCGATAGGTAGTCGTGCAGTCGGTGCTGACATCACGACTGAAGTGGCAGTTCATATCAATATCACTGGCCAGCGGTGCTTCGGCCAAAGGTTGGAGCGCAGCCGATACGCTGTGCGCAAGCGCAATCAGACTGATACCAATCAGCGGTCGGTAGAACGAAAAAACCTGCATAAACGCCTCTGTAAAACGGCGCCACGGGCACCGAAAGGCCAGGAATGATCGCCCCAATGAAAATCAATCGCAACAAGAAATGTAATTTTTTGTTATCGCACGAACGCCTATAACGCCCGAGATAGACGCCTCAACGCAACTGCTTGTGCCGTTAGCGACGCTCAGATGCAGCTGTTTTTTACCGCCGCAATAAAAAAGCCAGACCCGCAGGGCCTGGCTTTCTCACATCAGCAACCACCGTTTCAGGCAGGTTTCGCTTCCACTTCCTTGACCCGGAACCAGGCGGCATACAGCGCCGGCAGGAACAGCAGGGTCAGCGCGGTGGCGACGATCAGGCCGCCCATGATCGCCACCGCCATCGGCCCGAAGAACACACTGCGCGACAGCGGAATCATCGCCAGTACCGCCGCCAGGGCAGTCAGCACGATAGGCCGGAAGCGCCGCACGGTGGCTTCGATGATCGCGTGCCAGCGGTCCATCCCGGCTTCGATGTCCTGCTCGATCTGGTCCACCAGAATCACCGAGTTACGCATGATCATCCCAGACAGGGCGATGGTGCCGAGCGTGGCGACGAAGCCGAACGGCTGGCGGAAGATCAGCAGGAACAGGGTCACACCGATCAGCCCCAGCGGCGCGGTGAGGAACACCATGGCCGAGCGCGAGAAGCTTTTCAGCTGCAACATCAGCAGAGTCAGCACCACCACGATAAACAGCGGGACACCGGCGTTGACTGACTTCTGCCCACGGCTGGAGTCTTCCACGGTGCCACCGACATCCAGCTGGTAGCCGTCCGGCAGTTGCGCACGCACCGGTTCAAGGGTCGGCAGGATCTGCTTGACCAGGCTGGCCGGCTGCTCGGCGCCATACACATCGGCCCGCACGGTGACGGTCGGCAGACGGTTGCGGTGCCAGATGATGCCTTCCTCGAAGCCGTACTCCAGGGTGGCGATCTGCGACAGCGGCACGCTGCGGCCATTGTCGGTCGGCACCGCCAGGCTCGGCAGCAGGCCAAGTTCCTGACGCTCACTCAGCGTGCCGCGCAGGAGGATTTCGATCAGCTCGTTGCCTTCGCGATACTGGCTGACTGGCGAGCCGGTCAGCGAGCTTTGCAGGAAGCGCGACAGATCGGCGGTGCTCACGCCCAGGGCGCGGGCGCGCTCCTGATCAATGTTCAGGCGCACCACCTTGCTCGGCTCTTCCCAGTCCAGATGCACGTTGCTCACATGGCTGTTCTCACGCACCTTGTCGGCAACCTGACGGGCCAGCTGGCGCACCTCGTCGATATGTTCGCCGGAAACGCGGAACTGCACCGGGTAACCCACGGGCGGGCCGTTTTCCAGACGCGAGATACGCGTGCGCAGGGTCGGAAACTCGTCGTTGAGCACCTCGATCAGCCAGGTGCGGATCTTCTCGCGGTCTTCGATGCTTTTCGCCAGCACCACAAACTGGGCAAAGCTGGCGGCCGGCAGTTGCTGGTCCAGCGGCAGGTAGAAGCGCGGCGAGCCGGTACCGACGTAGGCGACGAAGTTGTCGATGCCTTCATGGTCACTGAGCAATTTTTCCAGACGCTTGGCCTGCTCTTCGGTGGCGGCCAGGGAGGCGCCTTCGCTGAGCTTGAGATCGACCATCAGCTCCAGACGGCCGGAGGCCGGAAAGAACTGCTGTGGGACAAAGCGGAACAGCAGAATAGAGCCGACAAACAGCGCAATAGTCAGCACGATCACGGTTTTACGCCGACGTACGCACCACTCCACCGCCGCGCGTACGCGCCGATAGAACGGCGTGCCAGAGGGGTCGTGACCGTCGGCGCTGCCGCCGTGCTTGGCCGCGTGCAGTTTGGCCAGATCGGGCAGCAGCTTGGCGCCGAGGTACGGAACAAACACCACGGCGGCGATCCACGACACCAGCAGGGCAATCGCCACCACCTGGAAGATCGAACGGGTGTATTCGCCGGTGCCGGATTGCGCAGTGGCAATCGGCAGGAAGCCGGCGGCGGTAATCAGGGTACCGGTGAGCATGGGGAAGGCGGTGCTGGTCCAGGCATAACTGGCCGCCTTGATGCGGTCATAGCCCTGCTCCATCTTGATCGCCATCATCTCCACGGCAATGATCGCGTCATCCACCATCAGGCCCAGCGCCAGCACCAGCGCGCCGAGGGAAATCTTGTGCAGGCCGATGCCGAGGTAGTACATGGCGGCAAAGGTCATCGCCAATACCAGCGGAATCGACAACGCCACCACCAGGCCGGTACGCAAACCGAGGGAGAAGAAGCTCACCAGCAGCACGATAATTACCGCTTCGGTAAGCACCCGAACGAACTCGCCGACGCCGGTTTTCACCGCTGCTGGCTGATCCGACACCTTGTTCAGCTGCATGCCGGCCGGCAGGGTTTCCTGCAGACGGGCGAACTCGCCTTCCAGCGCCTCACCCAGCACCAGAATGTCGCCACCGGCTTTCATCGATACCGCCAGGCCAATGGCGTCTTCGCCCATATAGCGCATACGCGGTGCGGGTGGATCGTTAAAGCCGCGTTTGACCTCGGCCACATCGGCGATGCGGAAGATACGGTCGGCCACGCGAATCGGGAAATTGCGGATTTCATCGACCGTTTCGAAGCGCCCGGTAACGCGCAGTTGCACGCGATCAGAGGCGGTTTCGAAGAAGCCGGCGGCGGCCACGGCGTTCTGCTCTTCCAGCGCCTGCTGCACAGCCGCCAACGGCAGACCGAGGGTGGCCAGCTTGGTGTTGGACAGTTCGATCCACACCTTCTCGTCCTGCAGGCCAAGCAGGTCGACCTTGCCGACGTCCTTGACGCGCTGCAGCTGCAGCTGGATGCGGTCGGCGTAATCCTTGAGCACGGCGTAGTCGAAGCCTTCGCCGGTCAGGGCGTAGATATTGCCGAAGGTGGTGCCGAATTCGTCGTTGTAGAACGGCCCCTGAATGCCCTGGGGCAAGGTGTGGCGAATGTCGCTGACCTTCTTGCGCACCTGATAGAACAGATCGGGAATGTCGTCAGAGTGCATCGAATCGCGGGCGATAAAGGTGACCTGGGATTCACCCGGACGCGAAAACGAGACGATCTTGTCGTAATCGCCGGTCTCCATCAGCTTCTTTTCGATGCGTTCGGTGACCTGGCGCGAGACTTCCTCGGCGCTCGCCCCCGGCCAGTTGGTGCGCACCACCATGGCCTTGAAGGTAAAGGGCGGGTCTTCGCTCTGGCCCAGCTTGGTGTAGGAAATAGCCCCGACCACAGCCAGCAGCAGCATGAGATACAGCACGATCTGGCGATTACGCAGCGCCCAGGCGGATAGGTTGAAATCCATCGGGCTTACTCCTCGACCGTCAGATCGGCCTTGGCCGTCAGCTGTACCGCACGGTTGTCGCGGTCTACCGGACGCACCTGCTGGCCTTCACGCAGCACCTGGCCACCGGCTGCCACTACCCAGTCGGAGGCGCTCAGGCCTTCAAGCACCGGCACGGTCTTTTCGCCATAAGCGCCGATGCGCACGTCGGTGCGCTTGAGGGTGGAGCTCTGCGGATCGACCACCCAGACGTAGGGCTGGCCCTTCTCCGCCGTCAGCGCCGACAGCGGCACGGCCAGCGGCACATCACCGTTGTGGGCGATAAATACGCGGGCGCTCTGGCCCAGTTCGGCCGGCACCTTGCCTTCGACAAAAGCCACACGGGCAGCAAAGGTGCGCGACTGTGGATCGGCCGACGGCGACATCTCGCGGATACGCCCGGGGAAGCGCTGATCCGGCTGCGACCACAGTTCAACCGCGACATCCTGGCCGACCTTGAAACGCTCGAAGGCTTGCTCCGGCAGATTGATCAGCACTTCACGCTCGCCGTCAGCGGCCAGGGTAAACACGGTTTGCCCAGCGGCGACCACCTGACCAACCTCAACCATGCGCTGCGCCACCACGCCGTCCTGGGAGGCACGCAGCACGGCGTAACCGGCCTGGTTGTTGGCCACGTTGAATTCGGCGCGCACCTGCTTCACCCGCGCCTCACCGGAGCGATAGGTGTTCTCGGCATTGTCGTATTGCGAACGGCTGACCAGGTTGCGTGCCAGCAGCGCCTTGTAGCGATCACGCTCGGCACGCACCAGCTGCAGGTTGGCCTCGGCCGCTGCCACCTGGGCGCGGATGGCTTCCAGCTGCAGGCGCACGTCCTGCGGGTCCAGCTCGGCCAGGGGCTGATCCTTCTTCACTCGCGCGCCGACATCGACCAGACGCTTGGCCACCTTGCCACCGATACGGAACGCCAGCTCCGGCTCCAGGCGCGCGCGCACCTCACCGGGGTAGGCATCCATCAGATCGCCCGCCAGTTGCGGCTGCACCACCATGGCCGGGCGCACGGCAACCTTGGCGGGCTCGCCATTGCCGCAGGCAGCAAGCAACAGGATAAGACTGACAGGCAACGCAACAGACAGTGCATGACGAAACATGATGACCAACCTTTGTGGAGGCTTTTGAATAATTAAACTGACAGGTATAGTAAAAATAGCAAACTCACTAGTCCAGTATTAAAAACGACCAATGCCAAACAAAGTGTTACCAACCAGCGGCCCCGGCCGCCCGAAAGACCTGGCCAAGCGCAAAGCCATTCTGGAAGCGGCGAAGACCCTATTCCTCAGCAATGGTTATGACGGTAGCAGTATGGATGCGATTGCCGCGGAAGCCGGGGTTTCCAAGCTCACGGTGTACAGCCACTTCACCGACAAGGAGAAGCTGTTTGCCGCGGCGGTGCAGTCCAAATGCGAGGAGCAACTGCCTGAGCTGCTGTTCGAGCTGAACGACGAAGTGCCGGTGGCACAGCTGCTGCTGAATATTGGCCGGGGCTTCAATGAACTGATCAACAGCCGTGAGTCGGTGGAACTGCACCGGGTGATGGTGAGCCTGACGGCGCAGGACTCCAAGCTCTCGCGGATGTTCTACGAGGCCGGCCCGCAGCGCGTGTTGCACGGTATGGAAGAACTGCTGCGCAGCGCCGACCAGAGCGGCAAGCTGCGCGTACCGGATCCGCTGAGCGCGGCGGATCAGTTTTTCTGCCTGATCAAGGGCGGCGCCAACTTCCGCCTGCTGATCGGCTGTGGCGAGGCCCTGCAGGGCGCCGAGGCCGAAGCGCATGTGCGCGATGCAGTAGAGGTGTTTCTGCGCGCGTTCCGCGCCGAGCAAGCCTCGTAGGTTGGCACTGAGCCTGCGAAGCCCAACGCCAGGACGCTGAATGTGTTGGGCTTCGTGCCTCAACCCAACCTACGCAATGCGGCGCCTAACCCGTGAACAAGCTGCAAACTTACTCGCTGGCGGCTTGCAGTTTCTTCTTCGGGTAGATGTCGTAGCGGCTGGATTTACCTTCCAGGGCATACCCCGGCTTGGCGCCTTCAATCAGCGGGGCCTTGCGCGGGCGCTTGACCACGACCCGATGACTGGCCAGGTTCAGCGCCGCTTCCAGCAACGCAGGCGCATCCAGGTCATCGCCGACAAACGGACGGAACAGGCGCATCTCTTTCTTCACCAACGCGCTCTTGTCACGGTGCGGGAACATCGGGTCGAGGTAGATTACCTGCGGGGGCTCCCCCTGCCAGGCGCGCATCAGCTCGATGGCATTACCACCCCGCAGCTGCATCTGCGCGGCAATAGGCGCCACATCACGATCCAGCGCGGCGCGCGCCAGGCCATCTTCCAGCAGCGCGGCAATCAGTGGCTGACGCTCGATCAAGGTCATACGGCAACCCAGACTGGCCAGCACAAAGGCATCGCGGCCCAGGCCCGCCGTAGCATCCAGCACCGTCGGGCGCACCCCGGACTGCACCCCTACCGCCTTGGCGATCATCTGCCCACTGCCACCACCGAACAGCCGGCGATGCGCCACCGCGCCTTCGACAAAATCCACTTTCACCGGCCCTGGCGCCTGCGGGCCCAGCTCAACCAGCTGCAAGCCGCCCTCGCCCAGCTGCAAGGCAAACTCGCTGTCGCCGCCCAGCGGTAAACCCAGGCGCGCGGCCCAGGTTTCTGCTGCCGCCTGCAGATGGGGAGCCAGGGCTTGCATACGAATTCTGGCTATTAGCCGCTCATCACTCATCAGAAAATGTGCTCAAAAATCACTCAACTGACTGCAAAAGCAGCCGATAACCTGCCTGAGCGGCATTTTGCCAGACCCGGAAGCTTCCAGCCGCACCGAGTTCGCCATGTTTGATGTGATTTCCGCCCCACGCAGCGCCGCGCCATCGGCCGCCAACACCAGCTCAATTAGCGAGACGCTGGAGGATGGCAAGCGCGCCTCCCTGGATTACCAGATTCTGCGGCGCACCCTGATGCCCGATGAGGTGGAAGCCGAAGCGCCTGCCAAGGCGCCGGAAACACCCAGCGAGCCGCCCGCTGTCACCGCCCAGGCCAGCGACTTTCAGGAAATGGCAGCCCAGCGCGAGCTGGAGCTGAACGTCAACATCAACGCCGAACCGAAGAAAACCGATCCACTGGTGCTCGATCTGGCCGGCAACGGCTTCAGCACCAGCGGCCTGGCCCGCTCGGTACGCTTCGATCTGGATGCCGACGGCAAGCTCGACCAGATCAGCGTGCCCACCGGTGACGATGCCCTGCTTGCCTATGACCGCAACGGCAACGGCCGCATTGATGATGGCCGCGAGCTGTTCGGCGACCAGAATGGCGCAGCCAACGGCTTTGCCGAACTGCGCAAATACGATGATAACGGCGACGGCCGTATCGACAGCCAGGATGCAATCTTCGAGCGCCTGAGCCTGTTGCGCTTCGATGCTCAAGGCCGGCAATCCAGCCAGTCGCTGAGTGAAGCCGGTGTCAGCGCCATCAACCTGCAAGCACGCGACGTGAAGATTGCCCTGGGCGCCTATGACGAAATCGCCCAACTCGGCCGCTTCGAATTCGCCGACGGCCGCAGTGGTCAGGCCGCGGACCTGCTGCTCGCGCAACGCTGATCAAGCACCTCTGGTTATTTAGGCAGGCTCAAAGCAGGCCCAACTGTTCGACCTCATCCTCTAGCTGTATGTGTGGCAAGGCCGGCAATCCCGGCAAGCGCTGCATCAGCTGCTGATGAAAGCGCTGCGCAAGCTGCGGTGCCAGGCGGTTGTCCGAGGTGTGCAGAAAGACGTAAGGCGTGCGACCTTCCTCGATCCAACTCGCCACCTTGTCCAGCCAGGGCGCCATAAAGGGATCATTAGCCAGCAACTCGGGATGGCCAATAAAGCGCAGCTGCGGAGCCTGGCTAAAGGCTGTGGGCCGCAGCGGCAGGCGCGGCTTCTTCGCCTGGGCATGCAATACGGCCGGGGCTGTAGATACGCAGCTGAACAGCGCCCGAGAATCCAGACAGATACGTTCAATACCCCGGCCATGCAGCAGACGATTGAGGCTGCGCTCCTCCTCACCTTTGGCAAAGAACGCCGGATGACGCACCTCGACGGCCAACTCCTCGGCCTGCCAGGGCTCGATAAACGCGCTCAGCTCCGCCAAACGCTGCGGGCCAAAGCTGGCGGGCAGTTGTAACCAGAACGGCGCCACCCGCTTACCCAGCGCCGCCAGCAAGCGACAGAAATCCTCGGTGGCGCCTAGCTGGTCACGCAGGTCGCCGTTATGGCTAATGTCGCGCGGCAACTTGGCACAAAAGCGCAGATGCCCCGGAATGCGCTCGGCCCAACGGGCCACGGTATCGACGGAGGGCTTTGCATAGAAGGTGGTGTTGCCCTCAACGGCGTTGAACACCTGGGCATACAACGGAAGAAAGTCGGTGCTGCGACTGCCGTCTGGATACAAGGAACCGCGCCAGGCGGGCTCGCTCCATGACGGGCAACCGAGGTAGTAAGGCAGCATCAATTAGGCGTAAAGATCGAGGCCTAGCACCTGCTGGGCATCTGTCTCGCTGGCGAAACTGGCAGTTGAGCTATAGCTGGCCAAGGCCTGGGCGGCACGGTTGTTCAGCGGCGGCTGGTACAGCTGGTCTTGCAGACGCGATGGCAGGCTGTCGCTGCTGGCATTACTGGCTTCAACCTTGCGCGCCTGGGCGACCTGCTCAAAGCCCTGGGTGCTGGCGGGTGATGCGGGCTGCTCACGACGCTCCTCAATCTCGCGCTGCGCTTCGCGAAATGGCGTAACCGCAGAGCCTGGGCGGGCACTGCGGTCTGGCGAATAAGAGGAAGTAAAACCGTCGATACGCATCAGTTACTGCTCGGCTTGCTTAGCCAACGATGGACACAAGTGATGGCAATTTAGCCCCCGTAGACCGGCTTGGCAATCAAGCGCGGCGCAACACGGCAATATGCGCGACAGAAGGTGCCCGATGCCTAGCGGTTTAAACCGAGACTTTGGGCGTGGCCACCTGATCACGCAGGTAAACCGGCTGCGCCAGGTCAGCATCCAGCGCTTCACCGCGAGCCCAGGCAAAACGCGCCAGGTTGAGCAGGTCTTCGGCATGCGGCAGCATGGCGACATCCTGCCCAGTAACCGCAACTGGAATACGTGCGGCAAAGGTGCCCCAGCCAGTACCGGCGGCAAACCAGTCACCGCTAGCATCAACAGGCAAGCTGGCGTGTTCAGGAGGCAATACAGCCTCGACGCCGGCCAGGCGCATCTCACCCTGCTCGGCGCGGTAGCAGCCCCAATAGACCTCATCCATACGCGCATCAATGGCTGCAGCCACCTGCTGCGCACCATGCTCACGCAGGCTGCGCTGCGCCAATACGGCCAGATTGGACACCGGCAACACCGGGCGTTCCAGGGCAAACGCCAGCCCCTGCACCACGCCGATGGCAATCCGCACACCGGTAAAAGCGCCTGGGCCACGACCAAAGGCAATCGCATCAAGCGCCGACAACGGCACTTCGGCATCAGCCAGCAGCTGCTTGATCATCGGCAGCAGACGTTGGGCATGCAGACGCGGAATCACTTCGTAGTGGCTGAGCACCTGGCCGTTATGCAGCAGGGCAACGGAACAGGCTTCGGTGGCGGTATCCAGGGCCAGGAGAGTGGTCATTGCATTCGGACAGGTGACGAAATGGACGGGCATTAGACCGGCTTGAGGCATTTTTTTCCAGCGCAATCACTGCCACTCGCGCCTGCCACTCGCGCCTGCCACGCGAACGAACTCGCCGGATAGTTGGCACGCACCGGGCCCGAACGGACCCAGTGCGAACTATGTAAACAATGGCTTACCAGGGCTCGATAACGGTTTTGGCATCCCAGCCTTGCAAAGGCGCCTTGGACCAGGTGCCGTAGCTCGCATTGGGGAAGACAATCCACTCGGTGCCCCACTTGCTCGCCTCAGCAGCCACGGTGGCACGCTGATCGGCCAGTGGCGTCTTGCGGAAACGCCCATCGAAGTCATGCAGGGTGTCACCCAGCAGCAGCACGATCTTATGATCGGCACTGACAATGGCGCGACGCTCGACCTTGGGCGGGCCCAGCAGCAGCACGCTGTCTTCAGAGATCTGCGGCAACCCCAGCTTGCTCAGGGTGGCCAAGGTGTACTTCTTCTGCTCATCGGCACGGTCGGAGATATAGCGAATGGTCACCCCGAGCTTGTCGGCATGCTGCAGGAACTGCTTGGCGCCGGGAATCAGCGCCGGAGTGCCGTCGCGCTCCCAGGGCAGCCAGGTGTCCCAGGCGTCATAGGTGTGACAGTTGGCCAGGTCACGCGCCAGCAGCGCGCTGTTATCAATGACGGTTTCGTCCAGGTCGGTGACGATGGCCAGCTTGGACGGATCTTTCGCCGCTGCCACAGCCGCATCCAGCTTCAGGGTGGCGATGTTATAGGCCTGCAGTTGCAGGGCCTGAACTTCCGCCGATTGCTGCTGGAAACGCAGGCCCATGGTGAACTCGGCAACACTGCAATCAGTCTTGAGCTGCGCCGGGGTTTCGGCAAACACTGCCGGGCTCCCCGCCAGCACTAATGCAAGGCCCAACCAGATAGCACTCTTTGCTGTTTTCTCGGTCATTGAACGCGCTCTCTTCCTTAGTGTGGGTTAAGGCTTGACGTCTATGACCATCGCATCCTGGTATAGACCAAACCGATGCTAACTTAGGGATGGTCTGAAGTAGCCATGTATTTCTGGCTGACTTCAGCCCCGCCGATTTTGAAAGCGGCAAATCGATCAAAAACGATCAGATTACCCATTCATTTCTGTGTTTTTAGCCGCCGCGAGTAGCTCGCGGCAGCCATTTCCCGCATTACAGGCGCACCTCTCCTGCATTGGTCAGTAAATGTCGGCGTGCCATCCACAGGTTCGACAGCGCGAACAGCGTCACCAGTTGCGCCGTGTTCTTGGCCAAGCCACGGAAGCGTGTCTTTACATAACTGAACTGACGCTTGATCACCCGGAACGGGTGCTCAACCTTGGCGCGCACCTGGGCCTTGGCCTTCTCGATCTTGCGTTTGGCTTTGTACAGCGGGCTGCTCTTACCCAGCTTCTTATAGGTGCTGCGGCGGGCAGCAACCTGCCAGATCACCTCGCGCCCATCATGTTCGGGGCGCTTTTCGACGCCGGTATAACCCGCATCGGCGCACACCACGTTTTCCTCGCCGTGCAGCAACTTGTCGACCTGAGTGACATCCGCCACGTTGGCCGCCGTGCCTACCACGCTGTGTACCAGCCCCGACTCGTCATCCACGCCAATGTGCGCCTTCATGCCGAAGTAGTATTGGTTGCCCTTCTTGGCCTGGTGCATCTCTGGGTCGCGTTTGCCGTCCTTGTTCTTGGTCGAACTCGGCGCATTGATCAGCGTGGCATCGACGATGGTGCCTTGGCGCAACGACAGGCCACGGTCGCCAAGATAGCCATTGATGACGGCCAGGATGCCGGCAGCCAACTCATGTTTCTCCAGCAGACGACGGAAGTTGAGGATGGTGGTTTCGTCGGGGATACGTTCCAGACTCAGCCCGGCGAACTGCCGCAGGATAGTGGTCTCGTACAGCGCTTCTTCCATCGCCGGGTCGCTGTAGCCGAACCAGTTCTGCATCAGGTGCACACGTAGCATCGCCATCAGCGGATAGGCCGGCCGACCGCCTTCACCCTTGGGGTAATACGGTTCGATCAGTGCGATCAAACCCTTCCACGGCACCACCCGATCCATCTCGATCAGGAACAACTCTTTGCGGGTCTGCTTGCGTTTGCCGGCGTACTCGGCATCGGCGAAGGTCATTTGCTTCATCGGAAAACTCGGCGGGTGGCGTCCGGGCATTTTGCCAAAATCAGGAAGTCTTATTCAGAGTTTCCTTAGGTGAGCAAGGTTACTGTTCTATGAACGACGCTCAGCGAACCCAGCGCGCCAACCGCAGAAACGACAACGGCCCGCAAAGCGGGCCGTTGGCTGACTGCAACAAGGCTTAGCTGAGCGCAGCGAGCACCTTGGCTGTGATCTCGTCGACCGAGCCAACGCCGGCGATAGCGCTGTACTTAGGCGTACCGTCAGCGGCGGCGAGCTTCTGATAGAAGTCCACCAGCGGTTTGGTCTGCGAGTGATAGACCGACAGGCGATGACGCACGGTTTCTTCTTTATCGTCGTCACGCTGGATCAGCGCTTCACCGGTTTCGTCGTCAATACCGGTGACTTTCGGCGGATTGTGCTCGGTGTGATAAACGCGACCCGAAGCAGGGTGCACGCGACGGCCAGCGATACGGCCGACGATTTCTTCGTCATCAACGGCGATTTCGACTACGTTGTCGATGGTCACGCCAGCTTCTTTCAGGGCTTCGGCCTGAGGAATAGTGCGCGGGAAGCCATCGAAGAGGAAGCCATTGGCGCAATCGGCCTGGGCGATGCGCTCCTTGACCAGATTGATGATCAGGTCATCGGAAACCAGACTGCCGCTGTCCATCACGCTTTTGGCAACCAGGCCCAGTTCAGTGCCGGCCTTGACCGCAGCACGCAGCATGTCACCGGTGGAGATTTGCGGAATACCAAATTTCTTGGTGATGAAACCAGCTTGGGTACCTTTACCGGCACCGGGCGCCCCCAGCAAAATCACACGCATCGATGTGCTCCTCAAGATTTAAGTAAAAATCGTCGGACTCGCCTCGTGGGGCCAATCTCAGAATTGTTCAAGCAGCGCTGCCAAACTAGGCCAGAGTGCCGAAAGGCCGCTCAAGATACACAGCGCACCCATAGCGCACAAGCCACCGAAAGTCGGATACACCTGCGACCACTTCTAGCAGGTAGTGCTTTCTGCCGCGCACTACATCTGCACGACCGAAAGCACGACTGCCCTTATCAATCCACTTAGCCGGTATTACGCAACCCGGCCGCTATACCCGCCACACTGACCAGCAACGCCTGTTCCAGAGGGCTGTCAGCCTGATTGCCGCGCAGCCGCGAGCGCGCCAGCAGCTCGGCCTGGAGCAGGTGCAACGGGTCCAGGTAGGTGTTGCGCACACTGATCGACTCCAGGGTTTCCGGGCTGTGCGCTAACAGCTGCGACTGACCGGTCAAACCCAGCACTGCGACGACCGCCTGCGACAATAGGCCGCGTAGATGCGCACCCAGCGGACGCAGGGCTGGCTCGACCAAACGCTCGTCATACAACTGGGCGATGGGCTCGTCCGCCTTGGCCAGAACCATTTCCAGCATGTCGATGCGGGTGCGAAAGAACGGCCAGTGTTCGCGCATCTGCCCGAGCAGCTCGCCTTCGCCGCGTTGAAAGGCGTTGTCCAGTGCCGCTTCCCAGCCCAGCCAGGCTGGCAGCATCAGGCGCGTTTGCGTCCAGGCGAAAATCCAGGGAATCGCCCGTAGGCTCTCGACGCCACCCTCGCGGCGCTTGGCCGGGCGGCTGCCCAGGGGCAAGCGACCCAGCTCCTGCTCCGGCGTGGCCTGACGGAAATAGTCGACGAATTGCGGGTGTTCACGCACCACCGCGCGATAGGCACTGACGCCATCACTGGCCAGTCTATCCATCAGCGCACGCCAGGCCGGCTCCGGGCTGGGCGGCGGCAACAAGGTAGCCTCCAGCACGGCGGCGAGATACAGATTGAGGTTCTGCTCGGCGATATCCGGCAGGCCGAATTTGAAACGAATCATTTCACCCTGTTCAGTGGTGCGGAAACGCCCCGCTACCGAGCCAGGCGGCTGCGACAGAATTGCCGCATGCGCCGGGCCGCCACCGCGCCCCACGGTGCCGCCACGACCGTGGAACAGCAGCAGTTCGACATCCTGTTCGCGACAGACCTGCACCAGGGTTTCCTGAGCACGGTACTGCGCCCAGGCCGCCGCGGTGGTGCCAGCGTCCTTGGCGGAGTCGGAATAGCCGATCATCACCTCCTGCGGCCCGTGCAAGCGCGCGCGATAGCCATGCAGCGCCAGCAGCCGGCTGATTACCGGGCCGGCGTTGTCCAGGTCAGCGAGCGTTTCGAACAATGGCACCACGCGCATCGGCCGTTGCAACCCGGCTTCCTTGAGCAGCAACTGCACCGCCAGCACATCGGAGGCCGCACCGGCCATGGAGATCACGTAGGAACCCAGCGATGCAGCAGGCGCGCCAGCTACTTCACGGCAAGTGGCCAGCACCTCTTCGGTTTCGCCGCTGGGTTTGAAGTGGCCGGGCAACAGCGGCCGGCGGTTCTCCAGCTCTTTCAGCAGAAACGCCAGGCGCGCCTCTTCATCCCACTCAGCGTAACGGCCCAGACCGAGGTAATCGGTGATTTCACTCATGGCGGCGGCGTGGCGACTGGAGTCCTGACGCACATCCAGACGCACCAGAAACAGACCGAAGGTTGCCGCGCGGCGCAGGCAATCGAGCAGCGGGCCATCGGCAATCACACCCATGCCGCATTCATGCAGCGACTGGTAGCACAGCGTCAGCGGCTCCAGCAGCTCGCGGTTGTCCTGCAGCACGGCTGCGGGCGCCGGGATCGGCTCATGCAGCGCGGCCTGGGCCCAGCTGCGGGTAGCACGCAAATGCTCACGCAGCTGTTTGAGCAGACTGCGATAGGGTTCGGCACTCGCCCCCACCCGCGCCAGCAGCGCCGGGCTGGCCTGCTGCATGGACAACTCGGCCGCCAGGTTATCGACATCGCGCAGGTACAGGTCTGCTGCCATCCAGCGCGCCAGCAACAGCACTTCGCGGGTAATCGTGGCCGTGACATTCGGGTTGCCATCACGGTCGCCACCCATCCAGGACGCGAAGCGAATCGGCGCAGCATCCAGCGGCAGGTGCAACCCGGTGGCGCTATGCAGCACCTGGTTGGCCTTGCGCAGCACATTGGGAATGGCGTGCCAGAGCGAATGTTCGATCACCGCAAAACCCCATTTGGCTTCATCCACCGGGCTCGGCCGGCTGCGGCGGATTTCTTCGGTGTGCCAGGCTTCGGCAATCAACCGCTGCAGGCGCTGCTTGACCTGCTCACGCTCGACCGCCGAGAGGTCGCTATGGTCGCCGGCTGCCAGCTGCTCGGCCATCGCGTCGTATTTCTGAATCAGCGTGCGCCGCGCCACTTCGGTGGGGTGCGCGGTCAGCACCAGCTCGATATCCAGGCGGCCGAACTGGCGGGCCAGGGCCTCGCCCTTGTGACCATTACGGGATAGTCGCTGCAGCAGGTCGGCGAGAATATTGTCTTCAAACGGCTGCGCTTCACCCGGCGCGCGGCGGCGCACGCGGTTGTACTGCTCGGCGATATTGGCCAGGTTGAGAAACTGGTTGAACGCCCGCGCCACCGGCAGCAGCTCATCATCTTCCAGTTGGTTGAGGGTTGCACTGAGTTGCTCTGCACCCTCCTGCGAACCACGGCGCGAGGCCTTGGCGCCCTTGCGAATGCGCTCGATCTTGTCGAGAAAAGCGGCGCCATGCTGCACGCTGATGGTGTTACCCAATAGTTCGCCGAGCTGGTGGACGTCCTCGCGCAGACGCGCGTCGATTTCTGCCATGAGTGTTACCTCCGCTGATCCTGTCTCCAGAGTGCCCAGCGCGCCAACTTCTTACAAGTGCGCGACGCCTTGGCCGCACTTATCGGGGCAGGCACTAGTCTTAGTTAAGCAAGCCCGCCCAGATTGAAACGGCGGGCATAGAACAGACACGAGGCAATCATGAAGATTCGCGAGCTTGTTCAGCACTGGCAGGAAAATGCCCAGGGGCGGCTGAGCGCAACGCCTTATCAGATACGACTAGACCTGGAAGCCGAAGCGCGCCTGGCAGCCTTGCAGGAAATGTACCCCAAGCACCACATTGAAGAGCTGATCGGGGAATTGCTCGGCGCGGCACTTGATGAGCTGGAGGCCAGCCTGCCTTACGTCCAAGGCAGCAAGGTGGTGGCCAGCGATGAACAGGGCGACCCGCTATATGAAGACGTCGGCCTGACGCCGCGCTTCCTTGCCCAGTCACGCCGGCATTTGCAGCGTCTTAGTGAACAGCAGAAGCAGGCGGGCTGAGCTTACTGACCTTCGCTGCAACGCACGGCCTGCTTGCGTTGGTCGACCAGTACGCCACTCAGGCCCTTCTGCTCCAGATCAAACAGCACCAGCACGCCATCGATGCACTGGGCGACCTGGCTGGCAGGTTTGAGCGAGACCTTATAGTCCTCACCCGGCACCGTCTTGAGCATGGTGAACTCGGACAGCAGCAAGGCATCTTCCGGCTTGGCGATATGCAGGTAGCCGTAATAACCGAGCACAGCCACCGTGGCGCAGATGCTGCCAATACCGGTAAGGATCAGCGGGATGGGGTTTACTTCACTCATAACAGGCTCTCGGTTTTTTCAGTTAGCGGGCTAAGCACAGGCGGCGCAGCTTGCAGCAAACATTCACGCCTGCAAAGGCCCAGATTGCCGCATCATTTACCGCCCGCGCGCACTTCCTCGCGGGCCTTGAAGGTCGCTTCATAGATGCACTCGGCCAGGCGCGAGAACGGCAGGCTCTGCACCCACACCGTACCAGTGCCCTTGAGGGTCGCGAGGAGGATGCCCTCGCCGCCAAACAGCATGCTTTTCAGGCCGCAGGCCAAGGCGATGTCGTAGTCGATGCCGCTGGTAAATGCCACCAGGCAACCGGTGTCCAGGCGCAGGGTTTCGTTGTTCAACTCCTTGCGAATCACCGTGCCTCCAGCATGCACAAAGGCCAGGCCGTCACCTTCGAGCTTCTGCAGAATAAAACCCTCGCCGCCGAAGAACCCGGCGCCCAGGCGTTTGTTAAAGCTGATACCGACAGCTGTGCCGCAGGCAGCGCAGAGAAAGGCGTCTTTCTGGCAGATCAGCGTGCCGCCATGCTCGGCCAGCTGGATCGGCACCACAGTGCCGGGGTACGGCGCAGCAAAGGCCACGCGCGCCGGAGTTTTACCGGCATTGGAGAAGCGCGTCATAAACAGCGACTCACCCGTGAGCATGCGCTTGCCCATGCCCCACAGTTTGCCCAGCACCCCCGTGGCCGCACCATCGCCCAGGCGTGTTTCAAAGCGAATGCCGTCGGTCATGTAATTCATTACACCGGCTTCGGCGATCACCGTTTCGCCCGGATCGAGAATGACCTCCACGCTCTGCGCAGAGGCGCCAAGGATTTCGTAGTCGAGTTGATGGCTGGGCATGCAGGGCTCCTGGCAATTAGACGAGGATTCGGTGAAGGCTCCCCGGATGCCATCCGGGCTGCAAAACGACCTGACCTCACTGGATGAAAGCGTCGCGAGCGAAGAGCAGGCAAGGCAAAGATGAGGCCGGAAAGCGGAGTTTACTGCTGTAAATGAGCATCTCCGGCCTCATCTTCAACGCCGCATGATCGAGCGCAGCAGCTTTCAGAGGATATTGGCGTAGTCGGCTTCGATCCGATCAAGGCTTAGGTGGTTCAAAAAATTGGAGAAGCACATCCAGGCCGACAGCGAATTGAGGTCACTGAATTGCGGCGGCAGGTACTTGGGTGCAACAACCTGCCCTTCATCCACCAACTGGCGTAGGGTGCGCATGTCTTCCAGGGTGGTCTTGCCGCAGAATAACAGCGGAATCTGCTCCAGCTTGCCTTTGCGCACGGCCAGCTGGATGTAGTTGTAAATCATGATGAAGCCTTTCAAATAGGACAGATCCTTGGTGAAAGGCAGGCCGTTGGGGGTAGAGCCCCGGAACACGCGGCTGCCGTTGCTGTAGCTGTCTTCCTGACTGAAGCCTTGTTCGCGGTAGAAATCGAAGACCTGCAGGAAATCCGCGCCCTCTTCGGCCATATGGATGGCACGGGTGCGATTGGTCAGCTTGCGTAGACGGGTTGGGTAAGAGGCGAAGGTGATCACTTCCATCAAAATCGCCAAGCCTTCCTGGGTCACCGTGGACGAGGGCGGGCCCTTGGCCAGAAAGGTGCAGACCGGTTGGCTTAAGCCATTCAGGGTGGTGGCCACATGCACCAGCCCCTCATGCACTTCCAGGGCTTTTACATCGCGCTCATTGAACATCGCATCGGCGCGGATCTTGATGTAATCGGCACCAGCGGCCGCATCGGCGAGAATACCGTCGGACTCAAACACCCGAATAGTACTCTCCTCCTCACCAAACACCTTGTTCAGACGATGCTGCAGCAGGTTGACGGCCTCTTTGGCGGTCAGGGTCTTGGCTTCGTCCTTGAGGTCGCCGCGCTTGTCGATGTTATTGAGGAAGTCGGAAAACATCAGGCCCAGGTCGGCCAGAGTCGGATCGCCTGCATGGAAGGCGTCGGAAGCCGCGCCGTAGAGCTCCTGGCTGATCAGACCAAAGTCCTCGGTGCCGCGTGCTTCAAGCATGCGAATGACCATGCGGTACTCGCGGCACATGCGCCGCATGATCTTGCCCACCGGGTTGAACTGGCCGAGCTGGCGGGTGATGTCACGCTCGATATTCTGGAACTCCAGCTTCTTTGCCGACGTATCAAAGGGCAGCGGCCGGTTGGCGTAGTAGGCATGGTCGACGGCGGGCAGCTTCTTGCCTTTATGCTTGAGAAACTCGCTGCGGATCGAGTCATCCCATTTCACCGCGTCCAGCACGCGAATCGGCGTCTGCGCTTCGACCAGACGGTCGGACAGCGCGCGCACGATCAACTGATAATCGTCCAACCCGGTGTGACTGTTCATGCGCTCCCCATCACTCACTAGTCGCCCGCCCGCTGATAACGCGCGACCTCGATAAATACATCCGAATTGGCCTGATCGTCGAGGTAGCTGAACACCTGCTCCAGCGGACTGCTGATCAGCACGCCATCGCCTTCAGCGCCATCAATCACCTCACCCTGCAACGCGCCCTGCTCCAGCTCCTGAAGGACCCGGTCGACATCCAGGTTGTAGATCACCAATTCATTGTTGGTGGTCAGCTCGAAGCCAGCGATGGCGAAGTTTGCCCCCAGGCTTTTCGGCAGGCCGGCCGAAAGGTACCAGCGACGGCCATGGTGGGCCACGGTGAAGCCGTATTCTTCAACACTGTCGAGGTTATCCAGGCTGTCGACATAAGCCCGCGCCTTATAGACGTTGGAGCCGGCACGGGTGATCTGCAGATACAGCTGCTCGCCCCACTCGTCTTGCGCGACCACTCGCCGAGCAAGGGAATCGGGGCAGCTTCATTGGCGGGAATCGGGTCCTTGAAGGTCACCAGACAGCCACCAAGCAGCAGGAAGGACACGGCAAGCAGCGCGCGCCAGGCTTTCATTCAGCTCTCCTTGTGAACGGATTTAGTGGGCTATAGCCCCAGCACCAGATGCATATAACGTTTAAGCATGGCCAACATCTCTTCACTGTCCAGATGATCGACACCATCGAGCAGGCCCTGATACTCCATGCGCACAATAATCGCCGTCAAGAGCTTGGCATCCTGCTCCGCCTGCTGCGAACCCAGCACCTCGAAGAAGTGCGTCACGCCTTGCAGCAGAATCTGCCGATGGGCGCGCAACAGCCCGTGCAGGCGCGGGTTAAGCAAAGCCTCCTGCTGAAAGGCCTGCTCGGCCAGCAGGTGTTCACGACGAGTCAGCAACTGCTGGCGCACATACTCCACGGCTAACCGGGCAATCTCATTGGCCAGACGCCGACGCGCCTCGGCGCTGCCATCCAGGCGGCTAACCTGCTCACGCAGCAGCCCTTCGGTACTGCTCCAGAACTGGCCCATGTGCGCCGCGCTGCGCTCAACGAACTGAGCGAAGGTATCGGTGATCAGATCGTTGATGTCTTTGAAGTAATAAGTAGTCGCCGAGAGAGGTACTTCGGCTTCTGCAGCCACCGCACGATGGCGGACGGCACGTACGCCTTCACGCACGATAATGCGCATGGCGGCATCGAGAATGGCCTGACGGCGCTGTTCACTGCCCTGTCGGCTGGCTTTGCGGCCGTGGTACTGCACGCTCTCAGCGACGGCGTTGGCCACCAGGGTGGCGCTTTCTTGGGCGGGCTTAGCTGTCACAGCAGGACGATCCTCTGTCGTTTATTCAAGATTACTAATGACTTAGTCAGTAAATCGCAAAAACAATCCATCTGCAGGCAATAAAAAGTCAGGTAATAAAAAGCCGCCCGGAGGCGGCTTAGCAACATCAGGCCTGCGGGCGCATGTGCGGGAACAGGATCACGTCGCGAATCGACGGTGAATTGGTCAGCAGCATCACCAGACGGTCGATACCAATACCCTCACCGGCTGTCGGCGGCATGCCGTACTCCAGGGCGCGGACGAAGTCGGCGTCGAAGTGCATGGCCTCGTCGTCGCCGGCGTCCTTGTCGGCCACCTGCTGCATAAAGCGCGCGGCCTGGTCTTCGGCATCGTTGAGCTCGGAGTAGGCGTTGGCGATTTCGCGGCCGCCGATAAACAGCTCGAAGCGGTCGGTGACGCTCGGATCGTCGTCGCTACGACGGGCCAGCGGCGAGACTTCGAACGGGTAGCGGGTAATGAAGTGCGGCTGCTCCAGCTTGTGCTCGACCAGCTCCTCGAAAATCATCACCTGCAGCTTGCCCAGGCCTTCGAAGCCGAGCACCTTGGCGCCGGCCTTCTTGGCGATCTCACGAGCGCGGTCGATGTCGTTGAGATCGGCAGCGGTGATTTCCGGGTTGTACTTGAGGATCGAGTCGAACACCGACAGGCGCACGAACGGCTCGCCGAAGTGGAACACCTTGTCGCCATAGGGCACGTCGGTAGTTCCCAGAATCAGCTGGGCCAACTCGCGGAACAGCTCCTCGGTCAGGTCCATGTTGTCTTCGTAGTCGGCGTAGGCCTGGTAGAACTCGAGCATGGTGAACTCGGGATTGTGCCGAGTCGAAACACCTTCGTTACGGAAGTTGCGGTTGATCTCGAACACTTTTTCAAACCCGCCAACAACAAGCCGCTTGAGGTACAGCTCCGGGGCGATACGCAGGAACATCTGCATATCCAGGGCGTTGTGGTGGGTCTCGAACGGCTTGGCCGCAGCGCCGCCGGGAATGGTCTGCAGCATCGGCGTTTCGACTTCGAGGAAGTCGCGCTTCATCAGGAAGCTGCGGATGTGGGCGATCACCTGGGAACGCACGCGGAAAGTCTGGCGCACATCTTCGTTGACGATCAGGTCGACATAGCGCTGGCGGTAGCGCTGCTCGGTGTCGCTCAGGCCGTGGTGCTTGTCCGGCAGCGGGCGCAGCGATTTGGTCAGCAGGCGCACGTCGGTCATTTCCACATACAGGTCACCCTTGCCGGAACGAGCCAGAGTGCCAACGGCGGAGATGATGTCGCCCATGTCCCAGGTTTTCACCCCGGCCAGGGTTTCTTCGGAGAGGGTCTTGCGGTTGACGTAGAGCTGGATGCGTCCGGTCATGTCCTGAATCACCATGAACGAGCCACGGTTGAGCATGATGCGCCCGGCCACCTTGACCGGAATGGCAGCCTCGGCCAGCTCTTCCTTGGTCTTCTCGGCGTACTGTTTCTGCAGGTCGGCGCAGTAGTTGTCGCGGCGGAAGTCGTTGGGGAAGGCATTGCCCTGCTCACGGATGGCAGCAAGCTTTTCCTTGCGCTGGGCAATCAGCTTGTTTTCGTCCTGTTGCAGTTCGTTCTGGTCGAGTTGTTGGTCGCTCATGGTCGTCTATCTGCCTGGCATCTAAATCAAAGGGGTTACTGGCCGGAGCGAGCTGAGCTCACTCCGGCGGGAACGGATCAAAGGCCCTGCTTCAGGCTGGCCTCGAGGTACTGGTCGAGGTCGCCATCGAGCACCTTCTGGCAATCGCTGCGTTCGACGCCAGTACGCAGATCCTTGATGCGCGAGTCATCAAGCACGTAGGAGCGAATCTGATGCCCCCAGCCGATATCCGACTTGGAGTCTTCCAGGGCCTGAGACGCGGCGTTGCGCTTCATCATTTCCAGCTCGTACAACTTGGCCCGCAGCATTTTCATGGCGGTGTCCTTGTTGGCGTGCTGCGAGCGCTCGTTCTGGCACGCCACCACGGTGTTGGTCGGTACGTGGGTGATACGTACAGCCGAATCGGTGGTGTTGACGTGCTGACCACCGGCGCCGGAGGAGCGATAGGTATCGATGCGCAGGTCCGACGGATTGATCTCGATCTCGACCTTGTCGTCGATCTCGGGCGACACGAACACCGCCGAGAACGAGGTGTGGCGACGGGCGCCTGAGTCGAACGGGCTCTTGCGCACCAGACGGTGCACGCCGATTTCGGTACGCAGCCAACCAAAGGCGTATTCGCCTTTTATATGCACAGTGGCGCCCTTGATACCGGCGACTTCACCTTCGGACAACTCGACGATCTCGGCGCTGAAACCGCGCTTGTCAGCCCAGCGCAGGTACATGCGCAGCAGGATATTGGCCCAATCTTGCGCTTCTGTACCGCCGGAGCCGGCCTGGATGTCCAGGTAGCAGTTGTTCGGGTCCATCTCGTGGCTGAACATGCGGCGGAATTCCAACTTCTCGAGAATTTCGCGCAGGCGTTCGATTTCAGCAGCGACGTCGTCGACCGCGCCCTGGTCGTCTTCTTCGACGGCCATATCGAGCAGGTCGCGCGAATCGGCCAGGCTGCCGGTCAGATCGTCGATGGTTTCGACTATCTGCGCCAGCGTGGCGCGCTCACGGCCCAAGCTCTGGGCGTATTCGGGTTTGTTCCAGACGTTCGGGTCTTCGAGTTCGCGGTTTACTTCGACCAGACGATCATGCTTGTGATCGTAGTCAAAGATACCCCCGAATAGTCTGGGTGCGCTCGGACAGGTCCTTGATGCTATTAAGGATCGGGTTGATTTCCATGGCTGGCAGCACTCGTAGGTCAAACTTTCGGAAAAGCCGGCGAGTATACCCCAGTCGAATCAGCCCTTGCAGCCCGCAATTGGCGCTGGCGCACAACAGTGCAGACCAACGGCGCACTATACTCAGAACCTGTCGACTATCTGCTGCGCGTCGGCCGTGCTGCGTTAAAAACCGCCTCGGGATGCTCATGTACAGCTCGTACACTCCGCTCCCTCGCCTGTTTTTGCCTTGCCCGGCTCTAGCTCGCGAGATCGTCAACAGGTTCTAAGGCCTGCCTTTACACTGCCTGTCCGCCCACAGGAGCCGTCGTGCCATGAGTTCATCGCACAGCCTGCGTAGTCGCTTTGCTATTTTGATCGCCCTGCTGGTTGCCAGTCTGAGCTGATTGCTCGGCGCCCTGATTGGCCAGGACGCCAGTCAGCGTATCCGCGAGGAAGTCGGCCGCGACCTGGCCGAAGTCTCCTTTATGATGGTCGACCGCCTGGACCGTGACATGCAGAGCCGCGCCGCCATGCTCCAGGTGATCGGCAAACTGCGCGCACTGCGCCAGCCGGACGATATCGTCGAGGTTCGCGTATTGCTCGACCGCCTGCAGACCGAGTTCCCCAGCATCGCCTGGATCGGCTTTACCGACACCAAGGGCACGGTGCTGGCCTCCAGCGATGGTGTGCTGGAAGGTGCCAGCATCGCCCAGCGCCCGGTTTTCATGGAAGCGCAGAAAACCGTGTTTATCGGCGACGTGCATGAGGCCGTGCTACTGGCCAAGCTGCTGCCCAACCCGACTGGCGAGGCGATGAAGTTCGTCGACATCAGCCTGCCAGTGTTTGCCGCGGATGGCAGCCTGGTGGGCGTGCTGGCTTCGCACCTGTCCTGGTCATGGGCCGACGAAGTACGCCTATCCATCCTCGAACCGATCCAGAAGCGCCGCAATGTCAAGTTCTTCGTGATCGGCCAAGACCGTACCGTGCTGCTCGCCCCCAAGGAAATGATTGGCCAACGCCTGCACCTGCCGGCCCTCAACGAAGTGGCGCAACGCCAGGACCTCTGGGCCGTGCAGGAATAGCCGGACGGCAAGCAGTACCTGACGGGCCTGGCGCTAAGCCAGGGCCATATGGATTACAAAGGCCTGGGCTGGACGGTGATCGCCCGCCAGCCACTGGATGAAGCCTACGCCCCGGCGCGCGAAACAACGCGCTACATCCTGCTCTGGGGCAGTGGCCTGGCGCTGCTGTTCGCCCTACTCGGCTGGCTGGTGACCGGTTATTTCACCCGCCCCTTGCGGCAGATTGCCGAAGCGGCGGATCGCCTTAGCGCTGGTGAAATCAGCGTTATCCCTGAACTGAAAAGCACCCGCGAGATCGAGATCCTCAGCAACTCGATTCGCCATCTGGTGGAAAGCCTGACCCACCAGCAAAACGCCCTCGGCGTCATGGAAAACCTTGCTCACCAGGACGCGCTCACCGGCCTGCCCAATCGAGTCGCCCTGGAAAGCTACTTACCACGCGCACAGCAACGCAGCCAGGCCAACAGCAATTGCCTGGCGTTGTTCTATCTGGATCTGGATGGTTTCAAGCCGATCAACGACCAGTTCGGCCATGCCGCAGGCGATCAGCTGCTACGTGAAGTGGCGGTACGCCTGCGCAGCTGCCTGCGCGAAGGCGATCTGGCCGCACGCCTGGGTGGTGACGAGTTCCTGATGGTGCTCCAAGTGCCCAGCGGTGAAGCCCTGAGTCAGGCACAACGGTGGCCGAACGCACCCTCGCGGCGCTAAGTGCGCCGGTCGATCTGGGCAACAATCAGGTTATGGTTGGCTGCAGCATCGGCGGCGCGCTATGGCCGCTGGACAGCAGCAACCTGGCCGAAGCACTGGAACTGGCCGACCAGGCCCTATACCGGGCGAAGCATGCAGGCAAGAACTGCGCAGTGTTCCACTCGGCCTACAAGCAATGAGGCTTATTTAGCCCGTAGGCGCAGCAACTGGTCCGCCATTTCGGCCGCATGCCGCTCGACCACCAGCGGCACCAGGTTGTCGTTGTAGCCGACCAGGCGCGAGTAGATAAACTTCCAGCGCGTCTGCGCCCGCTGCAAACGCTGTTGCTGCTCGCCGGTCAATTCAGTCGCCAGGGTGGCGAGTTCGGTATCGACCTGCTTGGCCAGCACGTCGATATCCTGATTCAGGTAATGCTGCTGTTGCTCGGGCAGGGTCTCGATATCACCAACATAAGCCCGCGCGGTGTAGCGCGCCGCCAGGTATTGCACCTTGGCCGGCAGGCTTTGCAAACGCAGATCCGCCGCAGACAATGGCTGCGCCAGGCCTTTCAGCAGTTGCTGCTCAAGTGCCTCCAAAGCCGCCACCAACTCGCGCTGAGCCTTGCTGTACTGGAGGTTGAACTCCCAGGGCAGGTCCGGCTCACTGGGGTTATAGGCTAGGGTTTGCTCGACCAATGCAGTAAAGGCTGCCAAGGGTGACTGCAACTGCTCCATCGCCAAGCGCGCCGAATCGGTCAGCGGCTGCGCCTGCAAGGTCGTCAGGCTTTCCCGCAGCTTGCTCAGGTCGGCCTGCACCTTGGCCGCCAGCTCGGCATGTCCGCCTTCACCGCGATGGATAAACAGATCAGTACTGGCGCGAAACACCTGCACCTGCGCCAGCTGCACTTGAGTCAGCGCCATATCAGGCGCGGAATGCACGATTGCGCTGAAAAGAACCAGCGCCAGACTCAGCAAACAATTGGTGTAGGTACGGCGCATCGGGCGTCCATCCATAGCGAGGAAAAACGCCAATTATAGGGAGGCCGCCGGTTAGCGGCCACACCCCTTGGCAAATGGCCGCTACGCGGTATTAGCCGGCCACCAGCTCTTGACGCACCTGAGCCTCAAGCTCGGCCTTTAGCGCCGGATCGAGCTTGAGCTGGCGAGCCAGCTCTTCCAGATAGGCGCGCTCCATAAAGTGCTCTTCATCGACCATCAGTACGCTGGCGATATACATTTCTGCGGCCATTTCCGGCGTACTGGCCGCGCGGGCAATTTCGGCGGGGTCCAGCGGCTTGTTCAATTCGGCCTGCAGCCAATGCTGCAATTCGGCGTCACTGGTGAGCTTGACCAGCTCGCCTTCGATCAACTGCCGCTCGCGAGCATCGACATGGCCATCGGCTTTGGCCGCGCCGACCAGTGCCTTGAGAATTGCCTGACTGTGCAGCTCGGCCTGCGGTGCCGGCAAACGATCCAGGGTTTGTGGCTCACCCTGCGGCGCATTGGCCTGCTGCGCCTGCCAGTTGTTGTAAGCCTTGTAGGCAACCACGCCGAGCGCGGCCAGGCCACCATAGGTCAGCGCCTTGCTACCCATCTTGCGTGCACTCTTGTTGCCCAGCAGCATGCCCAGCGCACCGGCGGCCAGCGCGCCACCACCCGCCCCCTTGAGCAGCGTACCCAGATCACCGCCCTGGCCACCTTTACCGGTGCCGCCAAGCAAACCGCCCAGAGCCCCACCTAAGCCACCGGTCGAGCCGCCTGCGGATTTCTGCTGCATCAGGTCCTGGCCGGATTTCAACAACTGATCAAGCAAGCCACGGGTAATCATCAAGCGCTCTCCCTAAAAAGTTGTGCAAACACACAGACTGATTCTAGAGACGGAGGTTTCTCGCCACCTAAGGATGGTCTGAAAAAGACTTCCTGATTTTGGCAAAATATCCGCACTCCACCCGCCGAGTTTTCCGATGAAGCAGATGACCTTCGCCGACGCCGAGTACGCCGGCAAGCGCAAGCAGACCCGCAAAGAATTGTTCCTGATCGAGATGGATCGGGTAGTGCCATGGAAAGGGTTGATCGCTTTGATCGAGCCGCATTATCCAAAGGGTGAAGGCGGCCGACCGTCCTATCCGCTGATGGCGATGCTGCGAGTGCATCTGATGCAAAACTGGTTCGGTTACAGCGATCCGGCGATGGAAGAGGCGCTGTACGAGACCACCATCCTACGCCAGTTTGCCGGGCTGACTCTGGAGCGCATTCCTGACGAAACCACCATCCTCAACTTCCGCCGCTTGCTGGAAAAACACGAACTGGCTGCCGGCATCCTGGCCGTGATCAATGGCTACCTGGGTGACCGTGGTTTGTCGCTGCGCCAAGGCACCATCGTCGATGCCACGCTGATCAACGCGCCGAGTTCAACCAAGAACAAGAACGGTAAGCGTGACCCTGAGATGCACTCAACCAAGAAAGGCAATCAGTATTACTTCGGCATGAAGGCGCACATCGGGGTGGATGACGAGTCTGGCTTGGTGCACAGCGTGGTGGGTACTGCCGCCAACGTGGCGGATGTC
The DNA here is from genome assembly GCF_900105355.1 of Pseudomonas anguilliseptica. Taxonomy (NCBI): domain Bacteria; kingdom Pseudomonadati; phylum Pseudomonadota; class Gammaproteobacteria; order Pseudomonadales; family Pseudomonadaceae; genus Pseudomonas; species Pseudomonas anguilliseptica. The sequence continues at coordinate 88,779 of NZ_FNSC01000002.1, read as the reverse complement.
ACCCAGGTCGATAAGCTGCTGCACGGCGAGGAAAACATGGTGGGGGCCGATGCCGGATATACCGGTGTCGAGAAGCGCCCCGAGCATGAGGGCCGTCAAGTGATCTGGCAGGTTGCAGCACGGCGTAGCACTTACAAGAAACTCGGTAAGCGCAGCGCGCTGTACAAAGCCAAGCGCAAAATCGAGAAGGCCAAGGCCCAAGTGCGAGCCAAGGTCGAGCATCCGTTTCGGGTGATCAAGCGTCAGTTCGGTTATGTGAAGACGCGCTTCCGTGGCCTGGTCAAAAACACGGCGCAACTGGTGACTTTATTCGCGCTGTCAAATCTGTGGATGGCGCGCCGACATTTACTGACGAATGCAGGAGAGGTGCGCCCGTAATGCTGGAAATGGCTGCCGCGAGGTGCTCGCGGCGGCTAAAAACACAGAAATGAGCCGGTAATCTGATCGTTTTTGATCGATTTATCACTTTCGAAATCAGCAGAGGCTGACGTCAGCCAGAAATGCATGGCTACTTCAGAGGATCCCTAACGTCAGAGTGCTTCGAAAGATTGCCAACGGACGTGAAAACCAGGGAAACCGGCTATTCGTCGGTTATCCGCCTGCAAATATGTCAAAGAGTGGTCACCATCACATTCTGACGATAGTCGTTCTATATTTGACGCCGATAGGATGGCGCTACAAAAAATTACCGGGCGCAATTTTTAACGTCGCGCAGCGACGGCCCGCAGGGTGCCCGCCAAGGATGGCGGGCACACAAACCTCAGCAACGGCAAAAGGCTATCAAGAGCCGACGCCGGAGACTTCGCGCCATGCCACCACGCGCCAACCGCTACGTTCACCGCTTGCTGCTTGCCAGTTGCTGGCTATTCAGCCCAGTGCTGGTGGCCGATGCACCGAGCACTCAGCACAGTGCCCTGGCGGCGGCGCTCTGTGATACACGCCTGGCCAGCTGGCTCAACCTGCTCGACAACTCAGCCAGCGATAACGAGCGCGCCCAGCTGGAGCGGGTCAATCACTTTATCAACCGTTCGGTGAGTTTTGTCAGCGACCAACAGGCCTGGGGCGCCGATGACTATTGGGCCACACCGGCACAGACACTCAGCTTGGGCAAAGGCGACTGCGAAGATTTCGCCATCGCCAAATACTTCAGCCTGGTACGTATGGGTGTGCCGAGTGAGAAGCTGCGCCTGACCTTCGTCAAGGCGCTCAAGCAGAATCAGGCGCATATGGTGCTGGCCTATTACCCCAGCGCCAGCGAGCAACCGCTGATTCTCGACAACCTTGACCCGCGCATCCGCCCAGCCAGTGAGCGTGATGATCTGTTGCCGGTGTATTCCTTCAATAACCATGGTGTGTTTCTGGCCAAGTCACCGCAGCGCGTCAGCCAGCCACCGCAGTTTCTCGCGCGCTGGAATGAGTTAAGCGAACGAGCGCTGGCCGATGGCTCAGCCGCGTCCGCACCGCAGGGCTAGCCCAATCACCGCGGGCTGATATGGGCGATCAGCAGCTGCACACTTTCCTGCCCACGGTACTCATTGACGTCCAGCTTGTAGGCCAGCTCGACCCAGCGCACAGTCGGGTTCGGCCAGATTTCGCGGTCTACACCAAAGGCGATGCCATCGAGCTGCACGCTGCCACATTCGCTTTTCAGCACCACCTTCAGATGCCGCTCGCCGACCACCCGTTGCTGCACCAGCTGAAATACGCCATGAAACAGCGGCTCGGGGAAATGCTGCCCCCACGGCCCGGCATTGCGCAGTTCCTTGGCCAAGGGCAGATGGAACTCTTCAATGGACAGGGCGCCATCAGACAACAAGCGGCCGGTCAGATCGTCTTCACACAGCTGGCGGCGCACCTCAGCATCGAAGGCGGCGGCAAAGGCGGCAAAATTCGCCTGTGGCAGTGACAGCCCCGCCGCCATGGCATGGCCACCGAACTTGCTGATCAGCTCAGGGTGTTTGGCGGCGACCGCATCCAACGCATCACGGATATGAAAACCCGGCACCGAACGCGCCGACCCTTTCAGCACGCCATCGCCAGCATCGGCAAAGGCAATGGTCGGACGGTGATAACGCTCTTTCATCCGCGAGGCGAGGATGCCTATTACTCCCTGGTGCCAGTCTGGCTCGAATAGACACAGACCAAAGGGCATATCTTCCAGTGGCTGGTCCTTGAGCTGGGCCAAGGCCTCGCGCTGCATACCCTGCTCGATGGCCTTGCGGTCCTGATTAAGCTGATCCAGCTGAACCGCCATATCGCGGGCCAGCGCCTCGTCTTCACAGAGCAGGCATTCGATGCCCAACGCCATATCATCCAGGCGCCCCGCCGCATTCAGCCGTGGACCAAGGATAAAACCCAGGTCGGTGGAGGTAATGCGCCGATGATCACGCCCCGCCACCTCAAGAATTGCGCGCAACCCCGGTCGTGCCCGCCCCGCACGAATCCGCGCCAGGCCCTGATGCACCAGAATGCGGTTGTTGGCATCCAGCGGCACCACGTCGGCGACGCTGCCCAGGGCCACCAGATCAAGCAGCTCACCCAGGTTCGGCTCCGGGCGCAGCGCAGTAAACCAGCCCATTTCCCGCAGCCGCGCACGCAGGGCCAGCAGCACATAGAACATCACCCCAACCCCGGCCAATGCCTTGCTGGGGAACTCGCAACCTGGCTGATTGGGATTGACGATGGCATCCGCTGCCGGCAACTCGGCACCGGGCAAATGGTGATCGGTTACCAGCACGGTCAAACCAGCGGCCTTGGCCGCCGCTACACCTTCGACGCTGGAAATACCGTTATCCACGGTGATCAACAGCTGAGGCTCGCGCTCCAGCGCCACCGAGACGATCTCCGGAGTCAGGCCATAGCCGTACTCGAAACGATTGGGCACCAGGTAATCGACATGGGCCGCGCCGAGCATGCGCAGCCCCAGCACACCAACCGTACTGGCAGTGGCACCATCGGCATCGAAATCGCCGACGATCAGCATCCGCTGGCCTTGCTGCAACCCCTGCACCAGCAGTTCCACGGTTTCTGGCATGCCCTTGAGCTGCTGATAGGGGATCAGCCGCGCCAGGCCCTTATCCAGCTCGGCAGCCGATTGCACGCCGCGGGCAGCGTACAGGCGGGTCAGCAACGGCGGCAGAGCGCCTAGATCAGGCAGGGTGGCGGGTAGCGGGCGGGACTCGATACGCATGGGGCGGGTTCTCAACATCATGACGGAGCGAAACGTAGGATGGGGCGGGCCGCGTAGGTTGAGCTAAGCCTTAGCGTTCGCCAGCAAGCCACTCAATCGGCAACTCATGCTGACCGCGCTCATCGGTCACGAACAGCTCGCCGTCGCTGATCATCACGCTCCAGTTCAGTGAGCGCGGCATATCCAGCGCCAGGCTAGCCAACGCCTCCTGATCCAGCGCCACCACATTGATATTTTTCAGGCTGCGCACCGGGGCGAGCGCCTTGGTCTGCCATACGCGCAGATTGCCGTAGGCCACCAGGCTGAATTTCTCGGTACGCCGCGAACACCAGGTGATGCGCTCACTGTCAGGCTGGCCGACTTCGATCCAGTGCAGCACGCGGTCATCAAGACTCTTTTCCCACAACGCCGGCTCATCCACATCCGACAGGCCGCGACCGAATGCCAGCTGCTCGTGATAGAACAAGGCATAGGCCACCAGGCGGGCCGCAAGGCGTTCTTCGGTTTCCGAAGGGTGTCTGGCCACGGTAAAACGCAGGTTTTCATAGACGCTGCGGTCCATGTCGGTGAGGTTCAGCTCGATTTTATAAGTGGTAGACGGCAGGGCCATGGACGGGGCTTCTTGGCTATTCGGAAAGGCCGCAAGTCTACCCTGAATCCAGGCCGATTGCCTTGAACAGGGATGGATGGCCGCAGGCAACGCCGCGCAGAAACGTTATTACAAACGCTGTAACAGCGCCTGCAACGCCAACTCCGGCTCAAGCCTCCACAGGCCATAACTGAGTGGCAGAGTTTCCAGACCCGCGCGGGCCAACACCAGGTAGCGTTCCAGTTCGAGAAAACCCTCGCCCTCGCCGGGAAAACCGATCAGGTCGATGGCCAGGCACTTGTCGCCACGCTGGCAGAAGATATCCAGCAGCAGCCCGGCCAACGGGTAGCCGGCCCAGGTGCTGACACCATGAGCTTCGAGCGCGGCGCAGACCTCGCGCTGAAAAGCGTCCTCAGCGGTCGTTGCGCGGGCTGCTGGCGCGAACGGGCGAATCGACTCCAGATAACGGCGCAGCAGGTTCTGCGCCGGCAACTGCTGTTCGTCGCCGCTGAACAGCAGCACCTGACGCTCACGGGCGCGGGTGATGGCAACGTTGAACATGTCCGCACGATTAAGGTAGGTAGCAACCTGAGCACCGCCGCCGTGCATGGCGAAGCTGATGATCATCAGGTCGCGCTCCTCGCCCTGAAAGCCGTAAGGCGTGGCGATCAGCAGGCGAAAATCAGCCAGTTGCTCGAGCGACAGCGTGGCAGCGACCTGCTTGCGAATCGCCTCGACCTGATCGCGAAACGGCGACAGCACGCCGACGCTCGGTTTGACCGGGCTGGCGGCATAGCGCGCCATATGTTCGCCGAGCAATGCCAGTACCCGCGCCACCTCGGCCGGATTGACCCCGTTGGCGCCGCGCTCGCCGCTCAGCCGTTCGAGCTGCAGGCTGTCGCAGCCCTCCTGCCCCGGGCGCTCTTTCATCACCCGTAAACGATTGGCGTAGAACTGCTGGTTGCTGAAACGAATCAGTGCGGGGCGGCTGCGAAAGTGCTCATCGAGAAAGATCACCGCTTGCTGATGGGCCAGTTGCAGGCCCATGAGATCCAGCACGCTATTGGTTCTATAACTCCAGCGCTCACCCTGCTCGGCCGGCACATGCGCACGGCTGGCAAGGCGCGCCTCAGCGGCGATGGATAAAAACGAGATATGCCGCAACTGCCGCGCATCGCCTGCCACCACCGCGCGCTTGCAACGCTGGAAGGCCGGCAGCGCCGAGGCGATATCGCACTGAGTCGCCTCGTCCATCACCATCACATCGAACAAGCCGGCGCGCAGCGGCAGCATGCGGTGCAGCTCGTCGAGGGTCACCACCCAGATCGGGAACGCCGCCAACAGGCGCGCCGGATCGATATCCTCGAACAGCGCCAACTGCCGCTGCGAGTTGCGCGCGCGGATCGCCTGGTTGTAATGCACGAATGTCTGCCGATCCTTGGCCAGCAAGCGCTGCAAGCCCAATGCCCGGCACGTATTCAGGTATTCAGGTATTCAGGTATTCACGACTGAGTCGCTGACGACGCTGCTGACATTCGCGCAACTCATCGAGCAGCGCCCAAGGCCGCGCGCTGACAGAGATGCGCTGGCGCACCCAGGGCACCTGCAACCAACGCTGCCAGAAGCTCAGGCTGCCACGCTCGGCGCGCAACAACAGGCGACTCCAGGCCAGCGCCTGCTCGCCGCGGCGGCGAAAAGCCCGGCTCAGGCGCTGCTCGTTGCGTTGCAGGCTGCTGAGTTCACGGCGCTGCTGGCGCTCGCTGCCCTCCTGGACCGTTTCGAGTTCGCCCTGCAGGGCCCGCGCCAGGCGTTCGCGCAGCCCTTTGAGCTGGCCCTGACCATCGCACTCCAACACGCCGTCACGCAGGCCGAAGTCGTCACGCAGCTTTTGCGCGATAACTTTCACCACCTGTTCGCTGCGACTGACCAGCAATACGCTTTCGCCTTGCAGGTAGCGATCCAGCGCCAGGGCCGCCAGGGTGTAGCTTTTGCCGGTGCCCGGCGGGCCGCTGATCTGGCTCAAGGGATAGCGCGCGGCATTAGCCAATGCGCGGCATTGGGCAGCGCTAAGTTGCGCCGGCAGATTTTCCGGCGAACTGACAGCGGCCTCACTTGCTGCTGGCGCCGGCTCGCCGAGTAACTGGCGCAGCGGCGGCGACAGCTCGCTGGCCGCCTGCAATTGTTGCAATTCGTGGGCGATGCCACGGCTGCCGGTGCCACGTGGCACCAGCGCAACCATGGCCCCAGACTGCAGCGAGAGACTGCGCCGACGTTGCGCCTTGTCCAGCACGGCCACATCGGCCAAAACGGGAAAACCGGCAGCTGCGACAACATCCGGCACCCGGGTATTGGCCACCACCCAGGACAACAGTTCGCCCAGAGCCAGGCTATCCAGCGGCTCGCTGGGCAGCACCAGCCCGGCAAACGCATCCTGCTCTTCGCCGCCTAGCAAGCGCCGCAACAGTCGCCAATTACCGTGGGGCTGCTGCAGATCGATAGTCAGCAAATGGCTCTGCGCGTCAGCTGTGCGCTGCAATCGCGCTTCGTAATAGAACAGCGGACCGCAGACCGGTACGGCGGATGCATCGGCCAGGGTCAGTCGCCGGCAAATCGGCAGCACGCCGTAAATCAGCTGCAGTTCGCGCTGATAGAGGCTTTGCTGGCGCTCCAGGGCAGTGCCCAATTCCGCATTCAACGGCAGGCTGAGCAAACCACCACTGACCAGCTCTTCGCGACCGCCCAACCAGGCCCAGCGCTCGGCCGGCAACTTACTCAGGTTATCCAGATCCAGCTCGCGGCTGTCGGCCAGGTAGCAACTGCGATAGAAGCCGATAAGCCGGTGAACGGGCGACGAGTCGTCCATCAGTTATCCACGTAACGCGCCCACAGGCTTTCAAACTCACGACTGAAAGCCGCCAACAGCTGTGGGTTGTCGACCACCATAAAGTTCTCTTCGTTGCTAGTGCTGGCGCTACGGGTCCAGTTGAAGCTGCCGTTGAGCAGCAGGCGACCGTCGAACAGAGCGAACTTGTGGTGCATATGGAAGGGGCCGCTATCGATGCGCAGCGGCACGCCCTTGTCGCGCAGCCACTGCACATCGCTGCCAGCGTCGAACTGCTTCTCGTTGTCGCTGATTACCCGCACGGCCAGGCCGCGCTGGTGACAGGCGAGAATTTCCTCGCTAAGCAGATCATCTGAGATGGTGTAGACGCAGATATCCACAGTCTTGCGCGCCTGCCGGCACAGCTCGCGGATCTTGCGCCGGCATTCCTCGCCGGGGCTGAAATGGGCGCTGGCCAGGTTGCTGGTAGGCGCGATATTGGCGTCCAGGGTCTTGATTACCTGCTCCAGCCACTTCAGCGCCAGCTCGGCATTCTCCGACTGGCGAATCAGCTCACGGACCAGGGCAAAGGCGCGGTTACGCATATAACGCACCTGATCGGGGGTCAGTTCGCTGCCGAGCTGGCGCAGCTCATCACGCTCCTCATTGCTCAGGCGCAGATCGACCAAACTGTCACGCAGTTGCTGATCGAGACGATTGAAATCCATTTAACCTCCTTGCCGTGCGCGCGGCGTGTAGCGCCAGGCCGCATAGAGCCCACCGCACAGCGCGCCGGCCAGATGATATTCGAATGACACGCCTTGCTGCGGCAGCAGACCGAAGACCCAGCCGCCATGCAGAAAGAACACCAGCACCGCCAGCAGCAGATCGAGCCAGCTGCGGCGAAACCAGGCCCGCGCCAGCAGCAATGCCCACAGCCCAAACAACCAGCCGCTGGCACCGACGTGGATACCCTCGCGACCGAACAACCAGACCAACAGCCCGCTGCCAAGGATGATAAACAGGCTGGCCTGGATAAAGTCGCGGCGCGATTCGAGCAAGGCCAGCAGCCCCAGCACCAACAGGCCGCTGAGGTTGCTCAACAGATGCATCCAACCGCCATGCAGCCAGGGCGCAAACAGCACGCCCGGCAATGACTCAAGCCGCCGCGGAATAACACCCCAGAGATTCAGGCTGTAACCACTCAGGCTGTTACCCAGCTGCAGCACCAGCATCAAAGCAGCAATGCCAAGCAACAGCTGCACGCGCGGCAACAGCCCGGCCTTCATGGTGTTTCGCTTTCGCTGTCGCCGCCCAGGCGCTGTTCATGGCCCAGTTGCTCGCCCAGATCACGCAGCTGGGTGGAGATTTCCAGCATGCGGTTGTGGGTGCGCAGGTCGATATCGATCTTCTTGTCCATGGCGTGGATCAATGGCAGAAAGCTGTTCTGCAGACTGTCGGCCAGACTCTCCAGCACCTTCTGCACGGCCGGTTGTGGCGGCGTGATCACCTCCACCTGCGGGCGCAGCTTGCCCAGACTATCCAGGCCGGCGAGCAGCTCGGCCCAGGGAATCGTCGGCGCTGCGGCTTGCTCGCCCGGTGCCAGCTTGGCCAGGCCACGCACACCCTCGACCAGATCATTGAGCTGCGCCACCACCCGTCCGCCAACATCGGTATCGCTGCCGCCCATGGCCTTGTTGCGCATAAAGTCGCGCTTGATCTGCGCCCAGCGCTCGGCCTGCGCGTCGGTCATGTTGCCACGCAGTTCGGCAAGCTTGAGCAGATTTTCCTCCGCGCCGGTGGTGAGCAGCTGGGATTCGCCCTGGTAGTGATCGGCAATCAGCTGCAGCACCTCGGTGTCGTTCATCACCGCGCTGATCTTCTCCGCCATCTTGTTCATGTTGCGGTAGCTGCCCTGCAGCTTGAACGGCGGCTCGGTGCGGTACTGATCGGCCTGGGCGGCGCTGGCGATGTACTGCTGGTTGACCCGGCCGACCACATCGCGCACCTGCATCAGGCGCTGCAAGGTGGTGACGATTTCGTTGACCTCAGCGGCGCTGTAGCTGTGGCGCAGTTCATTGCTGGAGAACGGCTTGCCTTCGGCCTTGGCGACGAAGCGATAGACGTCAGCCATATCGCGGGTGGCCAGCGGCGCCAGCACCGGGTTGGAGGTGAGGCCGTTCTCGATGTAGGACAGCGCAAAGGCTTCCTGCATGCCGCCCAGGGTGTCGCCGAGGTTATAGATGTCGGCGCGGTTGGCCAGCATATCCGGGATCTTGAACACGTCGCCGGACTCGGTATAGGGGTTGCCCGACATGATCACGCAGAACTTGCGCCCACGCATGTCGTAGGTACGGGTGCGGCCCTTCCACACGCCTTCGATACGCCGCGTGCCATCACAGAGCGAGATGAACTTCTGCAGAAATTCCGGATGGGTGTGCTGGATATCGTCGAGATAGAGCATCACGTTGTTGCCCATCTCCAGCGCCAGGTTGAGTTTTTCCAGCTCCTGGCGCGAGGTGGCGTCCGGCGCCTGGGCCGGGTCCAGGGAGCGCACTTCGTGACCCAGCGCCGGGCCGTTGATCTTCATAAAGATCAAACCGAGGCGGTGCGCGACGTATTCCATCAAGGTGGTCTTGCCGTAACCCGGCGGCGAAATCAGCATCAGCAAACCGGACAAATCCGAACGGCGGTTCTCCCCAGCGGTGCCCATCTGCTTGGCCAGGTTGTCGCCGATCACGCCGAGATAGACATCGTTGATCAGCTTGTTGCGCACGAAGGAGCTGAGCGGCTTGGGCTTGAACTCATTGAGACGCAGCGCCTCGCGCTCGCGCGCCACCACTTCCTGGCGCAATGCCTGGTAGCGCTGCAAACCGGGCAGAAACTGCTCGCGATGTACACGCAGGCGGGCGAAGAAATCGTCCACCGCCAGCACCAGTTGCCGTTCGCTCACTCGTGGGTGTTCGCCCATCAAGTCTTTGGCGGTAAAGCGCAGATCCACCTCGGTGATGCGCTTGGGTAGGTCCTCGGCAAGCAGCGTCAGGGCCACGGCTTCAGGCACATAGGCACTGAGCGCGGCGAACTCCTCGGCCGCGCAAAGGCCGCGCAGCCAGTTCTCCACCAGCGCCCATTGCGCCGCTGGGCGATCCTGCAGTTGCGCCAGGGTTTGCTGATAGACATCCCACATATGCGCCGTCTGCAAACGCGCCTGCAAACCGGCCAGCACCTCGCGGGCGTATTTGCTGAAAACGAACTCGATGCGCTCTGCGGCCAGCTCCTGCACCAGGTATTCCGCCGCCTCTGCCAGCGTCGCCGGAGTCAGGCTTATGCCCTGCTGGGCGATATAGCCGGCCATGGCCTCGGCAATTTCCGCCTGCAACTGCAACAGGCTGTCGCGCTGGCCAAACAACTGCTGGATATGCCGGGCACTGCGCGCGCGCTGCGGCCATTGCTTGGCCTCGTCGCGGCGTTGCACCTGGTTCCAGAAGAAACTGGCGAAACCGCGTGGCAGTGCGCCGTAGCTAAGCAACCCGGCACTGTCGCGCAGCGGCAACAATTGGGTGAGGATCAACGCCGCATCGTGATCGTGGATGCCCTTCTCGTAGCCTTCCTTGTAGCGCGGCGCGGCAAAGTCGCGAATGCTCTTGGTCAGCACATCCAGCTGAGCTAGCTGCTGTTTGAGCAGATCCAGGCTAAGGCCATCGCGTCCGGCATCGGCGGCGGCCAGCACTTCGCCGGCCAGGTACTCGGCGCGGTACAGCGTGGCGGACTCGGACTCCAGGGACACCTGCCAGTAGTCGCGCAGCGCTTCCAACTCAGCATTCTGTAGCGGTTCGAGGAACTCAGTGCCGGTCAGGTGCAGGTAGAGCTGATCGCCGCGCGGCATTAGGGTCAGGTCCAGCTCCTGGGTGTTGACGCTGAAGCGGTGGCGCGGACCGAGCTTGATAACGTTGCCACCCTCTTCAAACAGCTCGCTCTTGTCGCGCAAGCTACGCACCGCCTGATCGCGGGCGGCCTTGAGGCGCGACTCGACATCCTCGGCCTTGACGCTGTCCTTCAGCTCGCGCAGGCGCTCGGCCAGTTCGCGCAGCTTGAGAATCAGCGGATCGGAGGCGAAGAAGGCGTTCAGCTCATCCGGCTGGGTCAGGCGCGCAGTGCGCCGTCCGAGGCTTTCGAGGATGCGCCGTGCGGCATCGAGCAGGCCCTGAGCCTTGCGCTGACGTTCATCGAGAAGCGCCTGTTTGTGCGCTTCGAAGGTTTCCAGCAGCTCCTCGCGCTTGCTCAGAATGTCGCCGAGGAACTGCTCCTGATCGCCGAACTGGCTTTCCAGCTCTTCCAGCTGTACCAACAGCCGCGACAGTTGTTCGTCGCAGCGCTCCGGGTCCTGGGCCATGGCCAGGGCATTGGTGATGCCCTGGCTGAACAGTTTGAACTGGGCGCCGAACTGCGCCACGGTTTCTGCCGAACCCAGGCCCTTGCGGCGCTGTTCGGCACGGGCCTTGGCCTGGTTAAGACGGGCATAGACTTCGGAAATCGATTCGACGATTTCGGTACGCTGGGTAGCATCGTCAATCGGCAGCGAAGCCATCAGGCTGGACAGCATATCCAGGTTGCCGGCCATAGCCTGCAACGCCACCAGCGGCTCATTCAGTTGGCTGACGCTTTCGGCCTTCTGCGCCTGGGCGTCGAGCTGAGCCAGCTGCTGCACATAAGGCTCCAGCGCCGCCTTACTGGCGAGGAACTCCGAGGTGGCGGCCGCGACCTGCTCCTGGGCCGTCAGCAGCTCGGTTTCCATGGCGTCGATGCGCGCCACGTCGATATAGCGGTAATCGCGAATGGTCAGCAGCTGGCCACGCTGGGCGTTGATGCCATTGAGCGCGTCGACAAAGTGCTGCACCTCATCCCAGCTATCGATCAGCAGGCTGGATAACAGCGCCTGCTGCCGGGTTTCCGCCTCGGCCATGGCGCGAGCCGATTGCTGGCGAATGCTCTCGACCTTCTCGAATTCGTCGAGCACCAGTTCGCCAGTTGCGGCGATTTCACGCAGCAGCGGCGCCATGCCCTGGCACTGAGCATCGCCCAGCCAGTGGTAGACGTCGAACAGGCGGCGAGTGTTCTGGCACAGCTGGGTATAACGCTGCACCGAGACTTCCGGGGTTTCGATTTCGCGACTAAGGCCCAGCAGGTCGGAGACGCCACGCACCAGTTCGGCGTTGCCGATGCGCCCGAAGAAGCCGCTGCGCACCGGTTGGCGAGCGGCGAAATCATCGCTGCAGAACGGTGTTTGCCAGACCTGCATCGGGTGGATACGGGTCGGCTCGGTGCCTTCGGCGGCGAAGATCACCATACGCCCGTCTTCCAGGCGCGCGTAGCCGTGACCGAAGATCGGGTTGTGCAGCTGGCGATTGATCATGTTGTAGGTGAACAGCGCCGAGCGGCCTTCTTCCGGGTGGTAGAAGATGTACTGCACGTCCTCGTCATTGGACGAGCGCACCGCGCGCTTGAAGCGCATACCAGCCATGGGCTGTTCGAAGGCCTTGGACTCGCCATTCTGCAGGTAGTAGCCACCGGGGAAGATGATGCCGTGGTCTTCCGGCAACTGCACGCAGGCCAGGCCGATGGCGTCGATCCGCTCGACCTTGCGCGTCAGGCTGTTGAACACCAGATAGCGCCACTCTTCTTCGCGGTATGGCAGGACTTTCAACAGGATCAGGCTGCCGAGCCTGGCGTACTCGATCTGTGCGTCGTCCAGCGACTGGGTCTTGTCCAGCACCGCCTCGCGGTAGATGCCCAAGCCGTCTTCGGTGTTGTTCTCGACCTTGACCGTTAGGTCGCCACCGATGGTCTCGACAAAGATGGTGTCGAGGATATTCATATGCGGATGGCGGCCATTGACCACCATCTCGCGAGAGGTTTTCTGCCACTCGAAATCGAACGGCGCCGGCAGCGCGATATCGCGCTCGCCGCGGTTGTCGATATAGCGAACCTCTTTGCCGCCGTCGGAGATCGACCAGCGGAACACCCGGATATCGCTGATTCGCTCGCCGATCTGGAAGCTGGCCAACAGCTTGCCGTCACGCACCAGCAGTTGCAGCAGGCGGGTGTTCTTGTAATAGGTGTAGAGCTCGTTGAAGTCATTAACGAAGCTGCTCTGGCCGAGAAAGCTGTCGGCCAGCGCCACGCTCTCGGCTTCATAGCCTTCGTCCTGCTCGCTCAGGCGATACAGGGAGAACACGTCCTCGACGCGGGTTTCCTTTTTCAGGCCGAGGAACACGTTGTAGCCAAACAGCAGGTTCTCGCCGACCTGGACGATATCGCGCGCCGTGCAGTTGTTTTCGGTACGGATGCGTACCCGTCCGACCACCTCCATCTGGCTGCTGCCGAACTCCTGCAAGCGCTGAGCATTCAGCGCCTCGGTAGTCTGCCGCAGGCGCTTGTGCAGCACCTCATAGGCACCGCCTTCGGCGACGGCCTTGTCCAATACATCCTGTGGTTGGGCTACGGCTGGAGCATCCGACATCGTGGTCTTCCTGAATCTGCGCTGTCTGCTAGCAAGGTGGGGTGAAGCGAAGGGGCGGTTTCACGAGCCCCAACAGCAAAGCACATGGCTCTACTTTTTTAGGCACCAATCTTTTGGGCAATTTCGGCCAGTTTGTCGCGCATCGCCTGATCGAGCTCTTCGGGCTTGATATGCGCAATGATCTTCTTCAGCACTCGAATTTCATTGTCATCAATCACCCCGTCGCGCTCGGCAATATTCAGCAGCGCGCCCAGCTCCTGCACATCCAGACGGCCGTCATTGGCAAAGCACTGGATCGAACGAAACGACATTTCCAGATAATCCCGTGGTTCTGACATAAGGCTTCCTAATTAGAGATAAACGGGCCATTCAAGGAGTTGGCTTTCGCCAACCCCAAGAGGACATCCAACTTATTGGTAAGACGCTGGTTTTCAGCCATTACCGGCAAACACTTAGCTCTCGCTGCTATCCACAGCCGCTGGCGTCTTGCTTTCGCCGACGCGGCCGTTGAGCAGGCGGGCCAACACGTCCTGCACCACCGGGCTCTTGCCGACCACGCCTTCGATGGCCTTGCCCACCGACAGCGACTTGGCGAAGGAGTTGAAGAAGTCGCCTTCGCCGCCGACGATTTCGATCTTCGCCTTGGCCAGCGCGGTGGACAGCACCTCGGCCTGATCCTTGGCGATGTCCTTGTTGGCCGCGATGGCGGCCATGGCGGCCATGGCTTCCTCGAAGTTCTTCTCCAACTGCATGCGGAATTCTTCGTGCTGACGAGCGCTGTCGCTGAGCGCATCGAGCGCACCGAACTTCTTGCCCAGACCTTCGGCCTCGGCATTCAGACGCTCCAGTAGCACGTGGGCTTCGGCCATACCCAGATCCTGGGTGGCTTTGGCCTTGGCCGCACCGAGCTGCTCTTCGCCGCGCGCCTGGGCGCCGAGTTTCTCTTCCAGCACCTTGGCATCGGCCAGGCCGTCTTTTTCCTTGGCGGCAGCTTTGGCTTCGGTTACCCGTGCCTCGGCCAGGCCCTTTTCCTGCTCACCCTTGGCTTCGGCAATCAGTTGCTCAGCCTGCACACGGGCTTCGGCCAGGCCTTCCTTCTCCTTGGCTGCGGCGGTGACTTCACGCACCCGCGCATCGGCCAGACCAGGGGCGGCGCGCTCAGCTTCAATACCTTCGGCCATTTTCTTCTTGGCTTCGGCCTGCTTGGCGGCGGCTTCCAGTTCGGCCAGAGCGAGATTGTTGATTTCCACGGCCTTGTGCTGGGAGCGGGTCTCGTCGGCTTCGGCCTGCTTGACCTGACGCACCAGCTCCTGCTCGGCTTCGGCCTGGGCGTTGAGCACCATGACTTGTTTGGCCCGATCCGCTTCGGATACTTCACGCACTTCCTTGATGCGCTCCTCTTCCTGAGCCACAGTCTTCTCGACCGCCACGCGCTCACGGATCACCCCGGCGATGTTCTTGCGCTCGACTTCCAGGGCTTTTTCTTTCTCGATGCGCTGCAGCTCGACTTCGCGCTCACGGGAAACGATTTCCAGGTCCTTGGCCCGGGTGACTTTTTCTACCTCGATCACCACCGCACGCTGGCGATTCTGCTGCGCCACTTCAACCTCGCGCTGATGGTTCTCGGCGCGGATATCCAGCTCCTGCTGGGTAGTGATGCGCGCCTGCTCGGCTTTCAAGCGCTCTTCTTCCTTGACCTTGAGGGTCTCGGCTTCTTCGCGGGCGCGGATGGTTTCGATCTCGCGCTTCTGCCGCGCCTCGGCATCAGCCTGCTGACGCTCGAGAGCCAAGGTCGCCTCGCGGGTTTCCACATTCTTCTTGATCGCCAGCTCTTCATTGCGCTCCAGGTCATTGGTGATGACGTTCTGCGCAGCAGTCAGCTGAGTGATCTTGCGGATACCCTCGGCATCAAGAATATTGCTCGGGTCGAGCGACGCCTTGGAGGTCTGCTCCAGGTAATCAATGGCCACATCTTCCAGCACATAGCCGTTAAGGTCGTTGCCGATCACTTCGACGATACGGTCACGGAAGTCCTGGCGATTCTCGAACAGCTGGACGAAGTCGAACTGCTTGCCGACGGTTTTCAGTGCTTCGGAGAACTTGGCGTTAAACAGCTCGTTGACCGCACTGCGGTCAGAAGCACGCTCTACTCCGATGGCCTTGGCCACCTTGAGCACGTCCTGCTGGGTTTCATTAACCCGCAGATAGAAGGCCACGGTGATATCGGCACGCATATTGTCCTTGCAGATCAACCCATCCTTGGCGCGACGGTCCACTTCCAGGGTGATCAGGGAGATCTTCATGAACTCCTTGAGGTTGATCACCGGGTACACCAAGGCACCGGTGAAATGCACCTTGGGCGTCGAAGACATGTCGTTGACGATCAGCGCGGTACCTTGCGGCACTTTGATATAGAAGGCTTTGAACAGGACGAAAAAGCCAAAAACAACCAGAAAGAACAGACCTAAACCGGTCAGAAAAGGCATTAGCAGCTCGAGGCTCATTACAATCAATCTCCTTTGATAAACGGGCTAGATGCCCTTGAACTCGTCTTCGGTAATCACCCGATAGGCGTGTTCGACCTCCAGGTACTCCAGCAATACCACGCGATCGCCACGCTTTAAGCCATGTGTCTCATCGGCGCGTACACGCAGAATCAGTCCAGCACCACCATCCTCAAGCGTCGCCTCACCCTGAGCTGCAGTTACTCGCCCACTGCGCACGATGGCCACCTGCCCAAGCACGGACTTGCTGGTGGTGGCTTCCAGCTTGAGAAACAGCGGGCGCAACGGACGCACCAACAGGCTCACTAAGGGCACCACGGCAATCAGCGCAGCGGCGATCACCAGCAAACCCAAGGGGTAACGCAAAATGCCCAAAGGCAGAAAGCGCAACAAAAACAGCTCAGCGAAATAGCAGAGGAACCAGGCGAAAAAGAACAGCAAGGTGAGAACCAGCGTCACCGGCACGCCGTTCAGGCCCAGTTTGAGTAACAGGCCGGCCAAACCTTCAGGTTGCAGCGAATGGTTTTCCAGTGCCGAGTCGACTTCGATATCCAGCAGATCGACATCGACAATCCCCATGGCAGCGACCAGCCAATACAGAATCGCCACGCAGAGTGCAAAGCTGAGCAGCACTACGGGAAATGACAGCGCGGTCTGTATGAATAGCTCCATCTTCTTTACATCCTAGTAGTCGAAGAAGCGGGAGCCGAAGCCCCCGCATTAGCCGCTCAGGCTTCGGGTTTAGCTTTGTTTTTCAGGCGTGCCAGTACGCTATCAGCACTGGCGTTATCCGGCACGATACCGGCAGCACGCAGCTTGACCTCCAAGGCGTCATCCGGCGCGCTGGTTGCGGCCAGCTCCGCACTGGCTTCCATCATGGCTGCACGCTCGGCCTGCTTGAGCTTGATGCGCTCCAGCGACTCAACCGCGGTATGCAACTTGGCCTGCGAGCCACCATAGCGCTGCGCCACTGCCATCTGGGCTTTCTGCACGCTTTCCGTGGCCTTGACCGTATCGACCTGTTGTTTCAGGCGTTTGATATGCCCTTCTGCCTGGGTCACGGCTTTGCGCAACTGCGCCACACTGGCCGCAAAACCATCGGCCTGTTCACGGTCGCTGGCTTGTTCGGCTTCCAGATTGGCGATCTTCTCGGCAACTTCCTTGGCCAGGGTTTCATTACCCGCATCTAGGGCCTTGAGCGCGTACTGCTCGTACTCGGCGATCTTCGCCGTGCTCTTGCCCAGGCGATCACTTGCCAGTTTCTGTTTGGCCATAATCTCAGCCAAGGCTTCCTTGGACTTGCGCAGCTCTAGATCGGCGTCGCGGATCTCCTGATCGAGAATACGCAGCGCCTGACCGTCAACCACGGCCTCACCCACTTCATTGGCGCCGCCACGCAGCGCTGTCAGCAATTTGCTCCAGACGTTCATAGCATCACTCCTTAGCGTCGGCCTTGAGGAAGCCTTCATAGGCTTCGGTGGCCTTGATCACGTTGTCGGCCAGCAATTCGATCTCGAACACCACGTCGGTCAATGACGACGCCGAACTCAGCGCACCAAACATGGTGTAGCAAGGCTGGCCGTCCGGCAGGGTTTCCAGGCCGATAGAAGACAGCGGAAACAGTTTGTGTGTGCGCAGCACCTGCTCATTGAACGCCGCGCTGTCGCGCACATCGGCGGCAGGCCACAGCAGGCCCTCGACCACGATCTGCTCACCATAGACGGCAATAAACAGCGGCAGATCGCCATAGTCGTGCATGGTCACGTGCAAACTGGCATCCGAGCTTTGAATCAGCTCAATGCTCGCTTGCCCGCCCTTGAATAGCTCAGCGGCCGATAGCGCATCGTATAAAGCCTGTGCAGTCCAAACCTGCGGCATGCTCATACCCTCCTCCTTTTCCATTGAAGCCAGCTTTAATGAGTGCGGCTGGCGAAGTTTCCGCTCGAACGCCATAAGCAGCGGGGCATGCTCTGGCAGTATCCAGACTTCCTTCTTGACCAACCCCTGCTCGCGCAAACGCTGACGAAAAAGACGCTGGTAATGGGCTGATGATTTGTTTTCCATGGACACAGACTAGACCTACACATGTAATGAATCAACACATCACATGTAATATTTTAAAACGCATGTTTGTTGATTTTCAGGCACGCGCAAGCAAACCGCTCAAGAGCAGCGCCGCAAAGAACACACAGGGAAAAATCGCAGGAGGGAAACCATCCAGGGCCAGCGGTGCCGAGCATCCATTCGTGACGGCAATTTAACGCCATATCGCCCACCAACTAAACAGCTAAATCTGCAACCCCATCGCAGCCGCAACGCCTGATAGCGGACATTGAAATATGACGCAGCACTCACAATCGAATAGCCTTGGCCAGCCCGCCACCCAACGGAAGCCCTTATGAGCACAGCCAACAAACCCCTCGCCGACCTGAAAGTGATCGAACTTGGCACCTTGATCGCCGGCCCATTTGCATCGCGCATCTGCGCCGAGTTCGGTGCCGAGGCAATCAAAGTCGAGTCACCGGATGGCGGCGACCCGCTGCGCAAGTGGCGCAAGCTGTACGAGGGCACGTCGCTGTGGTGGTTTGTACAGGCGCGCAACAAGCAGTCGATCACCCTCAATCTCAAACACGAGGCCGGCCGTGAGGTGCTGAAGAAGTTGCTCAGCGAGGCGGACATTCTTATTGAGAACTTTCGCCCAGGCGTACTGGAAAAACTCGGCCTGGGCTGGGAGGTGCTGCACGCACTGAACCCCAAGCTGGTGATGGTGCGCCTTTCCGGCTTCGGGCAGACCGGACCGATGAAGGATCAACCGGGTTTCGGCACCGTGGGTGAATCCATGGGCGGGCTGCGCTATATCACCGGTTTCGAGGATAGGCCGCCGGTACGCACCGGCATCTCGATTGGCGATTCGATCGCCGCGCTGTGGGGCGTGATCGGCGCGCTGATGGCACTGCGTCATCGCGAGGTCAACGACGGCAGCGGGCAGATGGTGGATGTGGCGCTGTATGAGGCGATCTTCGCCATGATGGAGTCCACGGTACCGGAGTTCGATGTGTTCGGTTTTATCCGCGAGCGCACCGGCAATATCATGCCCGGCATCACGCCCTCCTCCATCCATACCAGCAGCGATGGCAAACATATCCAGATCGGCGCCAACGGTGATGCGATCTTCAAACGTTTTATGCAGGCCATCGGCCGCCAGGACCTGGCCGATGACACGACGCTAACCAGCAATGATGGTCGTGACGCCCGACGCGATGAGATCTATGGCGTGATCGACCGCTGGGTCGGCTCGCTGCCGCTGGAGCAGGTGCAGGCAACCTTGAATCAGGCTGATGTCCCCGCCAGCCGCATTTTCAGCGCCGATGACATGTTCCACGACCCGCAATTTCTCGCCCGAGAAATGCTTCTATCGGCCAAGCTGCCCGACGGCAAAGCCTTCAAGATGCCCGGCATCGTGCCCAAACTGAGCGACACACCGGGAGAGGTGAACTGGGTCGGCCCGGAGCTGGGCGAGCACAATGAACAGGTGCTGAGCGGGCTGGGTTATAGCCGTGAGCAGATCGCCCAATTGCATAGCGATGGCGCCATCTAATCAGCAGCCCCAGCAAACGGGCTCTAGCTAGCAGGCCGCTTTAACGCAGGACTGCCAACGCAGGCAGTGCTCCAACAACCCGCTAGAGGTGAACGCCGCATTTGGCGTAGATCCCCTCAATAACGCCGCGCCGCTTGAGCGTCAAAATGGCCGCATCCAGCTTATCCAGCCAGGCTTCGTGGCGCGGATGAACGCGCATGCTGACATCAAAAGAGCTCATTACATCGCCGATCTCGAGATGACGGTAATCCGGGGGCTTTGCCAGGCTGTATTGCGCAATCGCCTTGTTGACCACAATTTGATCAAACCGCGATTTCGCCAACATTTCCAGCAGCTGCGCTTCATTCAACGCGTTGCGCCGATCAAGCTGTCCCGCCTCAATCAGCGCGCGCAAATCAGGGCAGGCATAACCACGAACCAGCCCTACTGACTTGCCGCGTAAATCCTCAGGCCGCGCCACCGGGAAAGCCTTACCCGGGGCAAACATCATGACATCAACAACCTTGCCGAACGGCACCGAAAACACTCCGGGGGTCGGCTGACTGCGCACCCAACCCGGATAGACTCCCGGCTCGATATCGAGCTGCCCACCATTGAACAGCAGGCCAATACGCGGATAGGGGTAGCACTGCACGCTGAAGGTGTCACCCGTGAGCTTGCCTAGCTCATCGAAGATATCCTGATAGATACCGATTTCCCCCTGTTCGATCATCATCGGCGGGTAGTTATAAAAGCCGACTTCAAAGGTAGCGGCGTTGACGCCAGCCAAGGGACAGACACCACACAGCAGAAAAACCACATTGCTCAACCACTTCACGCCATCACCCTACTACCCCTACCGCACAATGCACTGCCGCTAGAACGCGCCTAACAACCAGGCGACTGCGGCGCCCAGCACAAGCAAGCCTAACAACCAGAAGATACCGCCATGCCCGCCCGACTGCACTACCGAGACACCATCCGGCTGTCGCTCAAGCGTGTAGCCATCCACGGCCTCCTTGGCCTCTTTCAAGCCAATACCCTTGAGCTCACGCAGCAATTTGATTGCCTCGATTTTCTGCCCACGCTCAAGCGCCGCTATCACCTGCACCGGCAAATCCTGATCAAACTCAGCCATGACACACTCCAGCCCAAACAAACTACCCAGAGCATAGCCGCAAAAAAAGCCGGCCCCTTGCGGGTACCGGCTTTGTCGACCAGCGCCTGGTTTACAGCGGCTTGCCGCGATTGCCGTGCTGAGCCACGAAGCTCTGTACGGTTTTCAGATCATTGGCCAGTACCGTGCAGCGCTCCTCGCGCTCGAACAGATCCGCCAGATGCGCGGGCAGCGCCGGCGCCTGACCAACACCGGCCTTCTCCACCGCCTCGGGGAACTTGACCGGGTGCGCAGTGCCAAGGATGACCATCGGCGTCGCCAGACTGCGGCGGCACTCACGAGCGGCACGCACGCCAATGGCGGTATGCGGATCGAGCAGCTCGCCGCTTTCCTTGAACACCTCAGCAATGGTTTCGCAGGTCTGCGAATCGTCCACCGCCAGGGAGTCGAACACCTTGCGCGCCTCGGTCCAACGGTCTTGCTCGACACTGAAACCACCACCCTGCTTGAAGGTGGCCATCAGCTCGGCGATTGCCGCGCCGTTGCGACCGTGCAGGTCGAACAGCAGACGCTCGAAATTCGACGAGACCATGATGTCCATGGACGGCGACAGGGTCGGGTGCAGTTCATCCTTCACATACTGATTGCCGCTCATAAAGCGATGGAGGATGTCATTGCGGTTGGTGGCGACGATTAGCTGACTGATCGGCAGGCCCATGTTGCGCGCCAGGTAGCCGGCGAAGATGTCGCCGAAGTTACCGGTCGGCACCGAGAACGCGATGGAGCGCGATGGGCCACCCAGCTGCAGGGCTGCGTGAAAGTAGTAAACAATCTGGGCCATGATCCGCGCCCAGTTGATCGAGTTGACTGCAACCAGACGGGTGCCCTTGAGGAAGCTCTGATCAGCAAAGCTGTCCTTGACCATTTCCTGGCAGTCATCGAAGTTGCCTTCGATGGCGATGTTATGGATGTTGTCACCGAGAATGGTGGTCATCTGCCGACGCTGCACCTCGGACACACGGTTGTGCGGGCGCATGATGAAAATGTCAACGTTGTCGCAGGCCTTGCAGCCCTCGATGGCCGCCGAGCCGGTATCACCGGAGGTCGCACCCATGATCACCACGCGCTCGTTGCGCTTGGCCAGTACATAGTCGAGCAAACGGCCGAGCAACTGCAGGGCGAAGTCCTTGAAAGCCAGGGTCGGACCGTGGAACAACTCCAGCACCCACTCGTTGCCGTTCAGCTGACGCAGTGGCGCGACGGCGCTATGGGCGAACACGCCGTAGGTTTCTTCGAGGATCTTTTTGAAGTCGGCATCCGGAATGCTGCCGGCGACAAACGGGCGCATTACCCGGAAGGCCAACTCGTGGTACGGCAGGCCGGCCCAGGAGGCGATCTCTTCCTGGGTGAAACGCGGCAGGTTTTCCGGCACATAGAGGCCGCCATCACTGGCCAGGCCAGCGAGCAGCACATCTTCAAAATTCAGGGCCGGTGCCTGGCCACGGGTACTGATATAGCGCATAGGGGCAAACCTTCGGTTGAATCTTTAAAAGCCGCAGCAGCCTGCGGCCAGAGGCTGATTAGTTCAACTGCTCGACGCGGATACGCACAACGCTGCCGACCACATCGTCCAGCACTTCAAGGGCGCTGATCGCCTCATTGATCTGCGCTTCGACCACACGATGAGTGACCAGGATCATCGGCACCAGACCATCTTGCTCCTCGACTTCCTTCTGCATGATCGACTCGATATTGATCCCGCGCGCCGACAGGATGCTCGCTACCTGAGCCAGCACGCCCGGGTGGTCCTTGGCCTGAATGCGCAGGTAATAAGCACTCTCACAAGCTTCGATCGGCAGAATCGGGTGATCGGACAGCGAGTCCGGCTGAAAGGCCAGGTGCGGCACGCGATTGGTTGGATCGGCCGTTAGCGCGCGAACCACGTCAACCAGATCGGCGATAACCGAGGAAGCAGTCGGCTCCATACCGGCGCCAGCGCCATAGAACAATGTACTGCCAGCAGCGTCGCCATTGACCATGACAGCGTTCATCACGCCATTGACGTTGGCGATCAGGCGGTCCGCCGGGATCAATGTCGGATGTACGCGCAACTCGATACCCGCATCAGTGCGACGGGCCACACCCAGGTGTTTGATGCGGTAACCCAGTGCTTCTGCGTAGTTCACATCAGCCGTGGTCAGTTTGGTGATGCCCTCGGTGTAGGCCTTGTCAAACTGCAGCGGAATACCAAAGGCGATCGAAGCCAGGATGGTCAGCTTGTGTGCAGCGTCGATGCCTTCGACGTCGAAGGTCGGATCGGCTTCGGCATACCCAAGCGCCTGCGCCTCGGCCAGCACGCCATCAAAGGTACGACCCTTTTCGCGCATTTCGCTGAGGATAAAGTTGCCAGTACCGTTAATGATGCCGGCCAGCCAGTTGATGCGGTTGGCCGCCAGGCCTTCACGAATGGCCTTGACCACCGGGATACCACCGGCAACGGCGGCTTCGAAGGCGACGATCACACCCTTCTCGCGGGCTTTGGCGAAGATTTCATTGCCGTGCACGGCAATCAGCGCCTTGTTCGCGGTGACCACATGCTTGCCGTTGTCGATGGCCTTGAGCACCAAGTCCCTGGCCAGGGTGTAACCGCCGATCAGCTCGATAACGATATCGATCTCAGGGTTGTTCACCAGCTCGAAGACATCGCTGGTCAGGCTAATACCGGTGGTGTCGTACTGCGGCTTGGGCGAGCGAATGGCAATCTGGGCGACTTCAATGCCACGCCCTGCGCGCCGGGTAATTTCCTCGGCGTTTCGCTTGAGTACATTCAACGTACCGCCACCGACGGTACCCAGCCCACAGATGCCTACTTTCACCGGGTTCACACTGAACTCCCCATCTGCACTGCGTAAAACGGCCGGAGCAAGCCCCGGCCGTAGAAAAAGAGCCGCACCATACGAAGCGGCTGTTTATTAGTCAATCAGGCGCGAGCCTCAGATCACTTGGATTCCAGGGCTATTTTCGCCAGCTGCGGTGCTGGTTGATAGCCGGGAATGATCTTGCCGTTGGCCAACACGATGGCCGGCGTACCGCTGACCCCGATCATCTGCCCGAGCGCGTACTGCTTGGCTACCGGGCTGTCGCACTGAGCATCTGCAACGCTTTGGCGGCTCTTCGCGCGATTCATGGCATCCTGCTGGTCCTTGGCGCACCAGACATTCGACAACTCTTTTGCCGCCGCGCTTTCCAGCCCCTGGCGCGGGAAGGCCAAATAACGCACCTCAACACCCAGGAGGTTCAGCTCAGGCACTTCGCTGTGCAGCTTCTGGCAATAGCCACAATCGGTGTCGGTAAATACAGTGATATGGGTTTTCGGCTGCTTGGGCGCAAACACCACCATTTCCGAGACTGGGATGGCATCCAGCAGCTTGACCACACCCTTGCTCTCGGCAGCCTCGGTCAAGTTAACCGGCTTGCCATCCTTGACCTGAAACAGGTAGCCCTGCAGCAAAAACTGACCATCTTCGCTGGCATAGAGCTGGCGGCCGCCTTGCAGCTGTACTTGGTACAGACCGGTCATCGGGCTTTCGGCAATGGCCTCGATTGGCAGCCCAGGGTCAATCGCCTTGAGAGTACTACGGATCGCCTGATCAGGATCAGCGGCAACACCCATAGTGCTGACTAGCCCCAAGGCCAACGCGACAACAATGCGGTTGAAACGCATACAAACTCCCGACAGAAGATGACTTAATAAAGGATGACGCAGCCTACCATATAAGCCCACAGAGACCGACCACTGCAGGCTGGACGGCGCGCTCAGCCGCGCGGGTGGTGCCGCGCATGCAACTCCTGCAGGCGCGCACGAGCAACATGGGTATAGATTTGCGTAGTTGAAAGATCGCTATGCCCCAGCAGCATCTGCACCACACGCAGATCAGCGCCATGATTGAGCAAATGGGTAGCGAAGGCATGGCGCAGGGTGTGCGGCGACAGGCTCTTGGCAATACCCGCTACCCTAGCCTGGTGCTTGATGCGATACCAGAAAGTCTGCCGGGTCATCTGCTCGCCACGCAGGCTCGGGAACAGCACATCGCTGGGCTTGCCATCGAGCAGAAATGGCCGCGCCTCCTTGCTGTAACGCTCAATCCAGGCGATCGCCTCTTCACCCAGCGGCACCAGGCGCTCCTTACTGCCCTTGCCAAATACCCGTAGCACGCCCTGACGCAGATTGACTTGTTCCAGCGTCAAGCTAATCAGCTCGCTGACGCGCAAGCCACAGGCATAGAGCACCTCAAGCATCGCACGATCGCGCAAACCAATCGGATCTTCCAACTCAGGAGCGGCCAACAGAGCCTCGACATCGGCCTCGGACAACGACTTGGGTAGTGGTCGCCCCAGTTGCGGTAAATCCACCTGCAGCGTCGGGTCACGACTGATTAACTGTTCACGCAAGAGAAACCGGTAGAAGCCGCGCAACCCCGAGAGCAAGCGCGCGGTAGAGCGCGCCTTGTAGCCTTCATTCAGGCGCCAGGCCAGATGATCAAGAATCAACTCACGCCCCGCGTCGGCCAGTTGCACGTCACGCACCTGCAACCAACCATTAAACAGCGCCAAATCACTGCGGTAGGCAGCGCGCGTGTGCGCCGACAGCCCTTTCTCCAGCCACAGGGCTTCCACGAAACGGTCAATCAAGGGGTGGTCGATGGCGGGCATACGGAACTATGGCGGCAGGTTAAAGCAGGTTAGTCTTTCACAGCTTGGCCATGCAGGGCCAGGGCTCACCACAAGGACCCTTGATGAACGAACAGCATATTCTTCTGGCCTTTGCCGCCATCGGCGTAAGCGCCCTCGCCTGTCAGTGGCTAGCCTGGCGCTTACGCCTACCCGCCATCTTGTTTCTGCTGATAGCCGGGATACTTGCGGGACCTGTACTGGGTTGGCTGGACCCTCAATCCCTGTTCGGCAGCTTGTTATTCCCATTGGTCTCAATGGCCGTGGCACTGATTCTGTTCGAAGGCAGCCTAACCCTTCATTTATCCGAGTGGCGCGAGATCGGCAGCGTAGTAAGGCGCATGGTAACCGTGGGCGCACTGGCCACCTGGGGGGGGGGGGGGGGGGGGGGGGGGGGGAGGGCAGTGCTGCAAGCACGCACTACCTGCTGGGTTTTGAGTGGGAGATGGCACTGCTGTTCGGCACCCTGACACTGGTCACCGGCCCCACGGTCATCGTGCCTATGCTTCGTGTCGTCCGCCCGAAAGCCTCCGTCGCCAACATTGCGCTGGGAAGGCATTGTTATTGACCCGATTGGCGCGCTACTCGCCGTTGTCGTGTACAGCTTTATCATCGCTAGCAATGAAGGCAATGGCTGGAGCAATGGCCTGGTGACCTTCGCTGGCGTGATCGCCTGCGGCAGCGGATTCGGGATCGCCAGCGGCTGGGCACTGGGCCAGGTGTTAAAGCGCCAATGGCTGCCGGACTACCTGCATAACCTGGCCGTATTGGCCACCGTGCTGGGGGCGTTTATTGCCGCGAACGCAGCCATGCATGAGTCTGGCCTACTCGCCGTGACACTGATGGGCATGTGGCTGGCGAATATGAAGGGCGTCGACGTTCGGCATATTCTGCACTTCAAGGAAAACCTCAGCGTGCTGTTGATTTCCAGCCTGTTCATCCTGCTGGCCGCGCGCCTCGACCTGGGCGCCCTACTCGCCCTGGGCCCGGCGGTATTGATACTGCTGGCCATCATCCAGTTTGTCGCCGCCCACTCAACGTGGCGCTGTCCACCTTTGGCTCCAGCCTGAACTGGCGCGAGCGAGCACTGCTGGCCTGGATATCCCCGCGCGGCATCGTGGCTGCGGCCGTTTCAGCCATTTTTGCCATCCGCTTGGAGGAACTGGGCTATGACGGCGCCCAACTGCTCGTGCCGCTCACCTTCGCCGTTATTATTGGCACCGTGGTCTTGCAGAGCGCGACCGCGCGGCCGCTGGCCAAACTCTTGAAGGTGGCAGAACCAGCCCCAAGCGGGTTTCTTATCATCGGGGCCAATCCGGTGGCTCGGGCACTCGGCACAGCACTGCAAGACCTCGGTAACCGTGTCCTGCTGTGCGACCCCAGCTGGGAAAACATCAGCGCCGCCCGCATGCAAAAACTACCGACCTACTTTGGCAACCCCACCTCACAGGATGCTGAAGCCCACCTGGATCTGGTCGGCCTTGGGCACTTACTCGCACTATCACCGTCCAGTGAACTGAACGCGCTGGCGTGCATGCATTTTTGCCACGACTTTGCCGCAAATCGCCGCTTTACCTTGCCCACAGGCACTGAAAGCCGACGCAGCGACAAACATCGCAGCCGCGACACTGTGCGCGGTCGCCCCCTGGGCAGCCAGGAGCTGAGTTTCCCGCAGTTTGCCAGCCTCTTAAGCAAAGGCGCAGAGGTACGCACGACGACACTGACCAACACCTTTGACTGGCCGGCCTACCAGAATCTTCATGGCGACAAAGCTGTGCTTCTACTTGCTTTCGATCCAGGCGGCTGGATACATGTCGCAACCCGACCGTTTGAAATTTTGCCGGGTCCGGACTGGATCCTAGTAGCCCTGATTAATGACCCGCAGGCTCCATCCAGTAACGGCAAGCTCTAAAAGCAACAATATCGTCACCCTATCCTTGGATGGGTGACAGATATCAATTTGCAGCCCATGATTGCATCACGCCACTACAGCACAACGGTGCCTACGCATGCCCAGCCAACAGCATTCACGTCTTGGTCAGATTCTGATCAGCAAAGGACTGATTAACCGCGGCCAGCTGGATGCTGCCATTCAACTGCAACTCACCAACCATAAGCGCCTCGGCGAGACGCTGATCGAGCAAGGCTGGCTAACAGAACGCCAACTGAAAAAGGCCCTCAGCAAGCAGAATAACCTGCGCCTGGCGGCCACACTGGTCGCCGCCCTGCTCACCCCCTTCCAGATTGCCAGTGCCGATGCGCCGCGCAATCTGCCCAGCGCGATTAGCCAGGAGCAAACACCGAGCGGCTTGCGCCCACTGACGGATATGGAAATGAGCAATGTCAGCGCACAGGGCCTGGACGATGTGCTGCAGGGCCTGTTTCTCCAAGCCGGCAGTGGTGACGGCCTAGGCACTGTTGGCCAGCTGAGCAAACTGGTGATGCCGGTACTGAGCAGCCTTGAGGCGGAAACCTCTATGAAGGATGTGCAGTACGACACCAGCAAACTGACCTCGGTGATCAATGCCGACGGCTCGGTGAATGTGCGCCTGCCCAGCTCGATTGGCGAGCTGCGCTTCGACAATATCCGCGTCGCTGGCGCCCCTCAGGGCCGGAGCATGGGCAGCCTGAGCCTGCACGACATCGACCTTTCGCAAGCCTCGCTGAAAATCAGCTTGCACTAGCCACACTTGATAATGGGAACCTAGAAACGAAAAAAGCAGCCCGAAGGCTGCTTTTTTATTGGAAAACCGAGACTTAGCCCAGTTTTTCCTTGATGCGTGCTGCCTTACCGGACAGATCACGCAGGTAGTACAGCTTGGCTTTACGTACGTCACCACGACGCTTAACGGCCAGGCTGTCGACCAGCGGGCTGCAGGTCTGGAAAGTACGCTCGACGCCAACACCGTTGGAGATCTTACGAACAGTGAACGCACTGTTCAGACCACGGTTACGCTTGGCGATTACAACGCCTTCGAACGCCTGCAGACGCTGACGGTCGCCTTCTTTCACTTTAACCTGGACAACAACAGTGTCACCTGGTGCGAAAGTCGGGATCTCTTTGCCCATCTGTTCAGCTTCGAGCTGCTGAATAATCTTGTTGGTCATGCTGCGCTCCTAAGACAGGCCTCGGCCGGTCATCGATACATTAACTATCGTCCCGCTGGCGGACGTATTCCTCCAGCAGCTTTTTCTCTTCTCCAGAAAGCGAGCGGCTTTCCAGAAGATCGGCGCGTCGTTCGTAGGTCCGACCAAGGGACTGCTGCAAACGCCAGCGCCGGATGTGTTCGTGGTTGCCACTAAGCAACACTTCGGGAACACGTTTATCCGCATACACCTCCGGACGGGTGTAGTGCGGGCAGTCGAGCAGGCCATCCGTAAAGGAGTCCTCCTCGGCCGAATCTGCATGACCCAATGCACCAGGCAAAAGGCGCGTTACCGCGTCGATCAGCACCATGGCCGGCAGCTCACCGCCAGACAGGACGTAATCCCCAATCGACCATTCTTCATCGACATGCGCCTCAATAAAGCGCTCATCAATGCCTTCGTAGCGGCCGGCAATCAGGATTAACGCATCCTCATTGGCCAGTTCGCGTACTGCTGACTGCGTCAGCTGGCGACCTTGCGGCGACAGGTAAATCACCTTGGCCGCACCACCTGTAGCTTGCTTCGCCTCAAGCAAAGCATCTTCAAGCGGCTTGATCTTCATCACCATGCCAGGGCCACCACCAAAAGGCCGATCATCCACGGTGTGGTGACGGTCAGTGGTGTAGCTGCGCGGATTCCAACAGGTCAATTGCAACAAGCCCTGTTTCACCGCCCGGCTGGTAATGCCGTATTCACTGATGGCAGCAAACATTTCCGGGAACAGCGTAATGACTTCAACGCGCAGATTAGGCATCAGGCTTAGAAGTCCGCATCCCAGTCGACCCGCATTTCGCCAACACCCAGATCAATCGACAACACGCATTGCTCGGAATAGGGCAACAGGCGCTCACGACCATCCAGACTGTCGGTGCAGGGTTTAACCACCAGCACATCGTTGGCACCAGTTTCTAACAAGTGATCAACCTTGCCGAGCAATTGCCCTGCTTGATCAATAACCTTGAGACCTTCCAACTGGTACCAGTAATACTCACCATCAGCCAATTCAGGGAACAGGCTGCGCGGCACACAGATCTCATAACCGGCGAGAAGTCGCGCTTCTTCACGATCATCAAGACCCTTGAGCTTCGCGACCAGGAATTTGTCACTCCCGCGTCCGCTGACCAGCTCTACCTGCTTGACACTGCCTTCGCGCCTAAGCGTCCAGGACTTGTACTCCAACAGGTTTGCAACAGGATCAGTAAAGGAATACACCTTCACTTCACCGCGAACGCCATGTACAGAGTAGATCTTGCCGATAACGATCAAATCATCGGTAGAAACAGGCGTCGCGCTCATATTGCTTAGGCCGCAGCCTTAGCAGCGTCCTTCAACAACTGAGCAACACGATCAGAAGGCTGTGCACCAACGCTCAGCCAATGGGCCAGGCGGTCTTGCTTCACGGACAGGCGAACTTCCTGACCACGGGCGATCGGGTTGAAGAAACCGATTTCTTCTTTGTGCGAACCGTCGCGTGGGTTACGGCTGTCGGTCACGTTGATTTTGTAGAACGGGCGCTTTTTGGAGCCGCCAAGGGCAAGACGAATCGTTAGCATGTGAACATAGTTCCTGTAGTCGGTGCTGCAAATCTAAATGCACGGCGGGCATAGGGTGCCCGAAAGGCCGCACATTCTAAGGAATATCCGGACTTTTGCAAATGGCTTTTTCAGGCGCATAGGGCCGCGCAGTCAAGATTTGCTTGAGGGCCGCAGTCCAAACCGGCCAATCAGCTCCCGCAAAAGGCGGGTTTGCTGTAAATCCCCGCTTCAGCGGGGCCTGCGCCGACATCGCTGTCGACGTGGGTTCCTTACATCTTCGGCAGGCCGCCAGGCATCATCCCACCCATGCCGCGCATCATTTTGGCCATACCGCCTTTGGCAGTGAATTTCTTCATCATCTTCTGCATCTGCTTGTGCTGCTTGATCAGGCGACCAATGTCCTGCACTTGAGTGCCGGAACCCATGGCAATGCGTCGCTTGCGCGAACCACTGATGATTTCCGGATCGCGACGCTCCTGAGGCGTCATCGAGTTGATGATCGCCTCCATCTGCTTGAACTGTTTCTCAGCCGTGCCTTGGGCATTGCCCATCTGCGCCAGATTGACGCCGCCCATCTGTGGCAGTTTGTCCATCAGGCCGCCGAGGCCGCCCATGTTCTTCATCTGCTGCAGCTGATCGCGGAAGTCTTCGAGATCGAAGCCCTTACCCTTTTTCAGCTTCTTGGTGAGCTTCTCGGCCTTTTCGCGATCCAGGGTCTGCTCGGTCTGCTCGATCAGGCTGAGCACGTCGCCCATACCGAGAATGCGCGAGGCAATACGGTCTGGATGGAAGGGCTCCAGCGCCTCGGTCTTCTCGCCCATACCGATAAATTTGATCGGCTTACCAGTAATCGCTCGCACCGACAACGCCGCACCGCCACGCGCGTCACCATCGACCTTGGTCAACACCACACCCGTCAGCGGCAGTGCATCATTGAAGGCCTTGGCTGTATTGGCAGCGTCCTGCCCGGTCATGGCGTCGACCACGAACAGAGTCTCGACCGGCTTGATCGCCGCGTGCAGCGCCTGAATCTCTGCCATCATCTCGGCATCGATGGCCAGACGACCGGCGGTATCGACGATCACTACATCAATAAACTTGAGCTTGGCTTCCTTGATCGCTGCCTCGGCAATCGCCACTGGCTTCTGGCTGAGATCGGAGGGGAAAAAGGTCACGCCAATATCATTGGCCAGGGTTTCCAGCTGCTTGATTGCCGCCGGACGGTAAACGTCGGCCGACACCACCATCACGGTCTTTTTCTTGCGCTCTTTAAGGAAGCGCGCCAACTTGCCAGCGGTGGTGGTTTTACCCGCCCCCTGCAGACCGGCCATCAGCACCACGGCTGGCGGCACGGCATTCAGCGCGAGGTCTTCGTTGGCCGCCCCCATCAACTCTTCGAGTTCGGCGCGAACGATCTTTACGAACGCCTGGCCCGGCGTCAGGCTCTTCGACACTTCGGTGCCGACCGCACGATCCTTGACCTTATTAACGAAGTCCTTGACCACCGGCAAGGCAACGTCAGCCTCTAGCAAGGCCATGCGCACTTCACGCAGGGTGTCCTTGATGTTGTCTTCACTCAGCTTGGCTTTGCCAGTGACATTTCGCAGCGTCTGCGAGAGGCGGTCAGTCAGATTTTCGAACATGCGCGTTCCTTTCAGGCTCTATCGAACCGAGGGTGGGCTTGCAACAGGTCGCGGATTATAGCGAAGACTGCAAGGCACCGACACCGCCAGACGCTTTCGTGGCGCACGGGTTATATGCCACACTGCGGCTCTTCCGGGTTTGCCTGACAAGGATTTATGCACCCTCTGCTACCCAGCCTAGCCGCCGCCTGCCTTTATACCGGCGCCACAGCCTATCAAGGTTGGCGTATTGCCCAGCGCAGCGCTCCCGACAAACGCCTGCTAGCCCTTTTGGGCGTGTTTGCGCTGTTCTTCCACGGTGGCAGCTTGTTTGTGCAGATGTATCATTCAGATGGCCTGGCCTTAGACTTCTTTAATGCCGCCAGCCTGATCGCTTACGCGGTCATCGCGCTGACCCTAATTGCCTGTATCCGCATCCCCGTTGAAAACCTTTTATTGCTGCTGTTCCCGCTAGGCGCGCTGACCGTGATACTCGCGCAATTTATGCCGAGCGGAACGACTCAGCTGATCAACGAACAGCCCGGCATTCTGATCCACATCCTACTCTCGGTGATTGCCTACGGCATGCTCACCATTGCGGTATTCCAGTCGCTGCTGGTTCTACTGCAAGACCATCAACTGAAAAACAAGCACCCCTCCGGGCTGATCAAGAACTTCCCGCCCCTGCAAACCATGGAAAGCTTGCTGTTTGGCTTCCTCTGGGCTGGCTGGGCGCTGCTGTCGCTCTCGCTGCTATCTGGCGCGCTATTTATCAGTGACCTTTTTGCCCAGCACTTGGCGCATAAAACCATTCTCTCGTGCTTTGCCTGGGTGGTATTTGCCGTGCTGTTGTGGGGCCGCCACCAACTCGGCTGGCGCGGCCACAAAGCCATTCGCTGGACCCTGGCAGGCTTCTGCCTGCTGATGCTGGCCTACTTCGGCAGCAAGCTGGTTCGCGAATTTATCCTGCATATCTGAGACCCCTTCCGTGGACGACCTTCACTCCGGCTACCTGCTTGGGCTGCTGATTTTTCTGATTCTGTGCTCGGCATTCTTCTCCAGCTCGGAGACCGGCATGCTCAGCCTCAACCGCTATCGCCTCAAACACATGGCCAAGGAAGGGCATAAGGGCGCCAAGCGCGTCACCACCCTGCTCAGCCGACCGGATCGACTGCTCGGCACCATTCTGGTTGGCAACAACGCGGTCAACATCCTCGCCGCCTCCATCGCCACTGTGCTGGCCGTGGATATCTGGGGCGAAGCCGGGATCGCAATTGCCACCGCTGGCCTGACCATCGTGGTGCTGATTTTCGGCGAAATCACTCCAAAAACCCTGGCCGCACTGCGCCCGGAACTGGTGGCCTTTCCCGCCAGCCGCGTACTGCTGCTGCTTCAACGCCTGCTTTATCCGGTGGTCTGGGCCACCAGCGCCATCAGCAACGCGCTGCTGCGCCTGCTCGGCGTAGACCCCTCGCAACGCGCCAGCGACAGCCTGTCCACCGAAGAACTGCGCAGCGTGGTGCGTGAATCTGGCGCCGGCATGCCGAAAAACCGCCAAAACATGCTGCTCGGCATTCTTGACCTTGAGCGGGTGACGGTGGATGACATCATGATTCCACGCAACGAAGTCACCGGCATCAACCTGGATGACGACATTGAAAGCATCATCAGCCTGCTGACCAATACAACCCACACCCGCCTGCCGGTGTTTCACACCGATATCAATCAGATCGAAGGCATCGTGCATATGCGCCAGATTGCCCGACTGCTGACGCACAACGAGCTGAGTAAAGAGGCGCTACTCGCGGCCTGCAACGAGCCGTATTTCGTGCCTGAAGGCACGCCGCTGTCGACTCAGCTGATCAATTTTCAGAAGCAGAAACGCCGGATCGGTATCGTCGTCGATGAATACGGCGACGTGATCGGCATCGTCACACTGGAAGATATCCTCGAAGAAATCGTCGGTGATTTCAGCAACCAGGACACTCTGCGCAGCCCGGATATCCATCCTCAGGAAGACGGCACCCAGGTAATCGACGGCGCGGCTTATATCCGTGAAATCAACAAAGCACTGGACTGGCACCTGCCCTGCGATGGGCCGAAAACCCTCAACGGTCTGGTGACCGAGGCGCTGGAAAGCATCCCCGACAGCGCCGTGTGCCTGAAGATCGGCCCTTACCGCCTGGAGATTCTGCAGTCGTCAGACAACCGGGTAAAAAGCGTGCGCGCCTGGCAAACCAAGCCTAAGACGCACACCGAGCAGCCGGCGCAAGACTAACGGCCAGCCCCTGCGCCCACACGCGATAGCCCAGACCTGACGGGTGATAACCATCGCGCGCCAGGTACTCGGCGGAAAACTCCAGCTCAACCGCGTGATGCCCAGCCCCCAGGCTCGCCGCCAGCCGGCGCAGGCGCGCATCCAACAAGCCGGCACGTATGCCGAGCAAACGCCGCAACAACCAGGGCAAGCCAGAGAAATGCTGCAGTGGCGGCACACTGCTAAACGCTACCCGAACACCGCGAGCGGCCAACGCTTCAGCCATGCCGCCAAGTACTGCCTCCCAACGCGGCAATGGGGTCAAATGAGTGGTGTCGTTGACGCCGAACACCAGCAGCGCCAGATCAAAGGGCTGATCGAGCACCTGCGGCAACAGCCGCTGATGGGCCTGCGCGGCGGTAATGCCGTTTTCACCGCAAGCACGCCAGGCAACCGGACGACCGCTGCGCGCAGCCAGCGCCGCAGCCAACTGCCCTACCAGCGCGGCATCCAGCTCATCCACACCCACGCCAACCACGGTCGACTCACCCAGCACCAGCAGACGCAATGGCTCACCCGGTAGATCCGCGCCCGCCACGCCACTCAATGGCCCTGCAGCTGGTGGTAGGCGCAGTGCGCTACGACGCGTGCGCACTGCCAGCGGCAGGCGCCAACAGCGCCAAGCCCAGCCACCAGGCATAGGTGCGCAACGCACTCACAGCTCGACCTTGACCGCCTGCGCCGCACGCGCAGCCTTTGCGCGCGCCGCTTGTAACGACTCATCTCGCGCCAGCGCCACGCCCATACGGCGCTGGCCGCTGACCTCCGGCTTACCGAACAGGCGCAGAGCAGTATCCGGCTCGGCCAGTGCCGCACCGAGGCTGCCGAAGCTGACGCGCTGCGACTCCCCCTCAACCAAGATCACCGCAGAAGCCGATGGGCCGAACTGACGAATGGCCGGAATCGGCAAACCGAGAATCGCCCGCGCATGCAGGGCAAATTCGGACAGATCCTGGGAAATCAGGGCAACCAGGCCGGTGTCGTGCGGGCGCGGCGAAATTTCGCAGAACCACACCTGATCACCTTTGACGAACAGCTCAACTCCAAACAGCCCACGCCCACCCAGCGATCCGGTAACCGCCAGAGCGATACGCTCGGCTTCGGCCTGAGCTTTGGCGCTCATCGGCTGCGGCTGCCAGGACTCCTGGTAATCGCCCTTGACCTGCCGATGACCGACCGGCGCGCAGAAAGTGGTGCCGCCACTGTGGCGCACAGTAAGTAACGCGATTTCATAATCGAAATCGATAAAGCCCTCGACGATCACCCGCCCTTTTCCGGCGCGGCCACCGGCCTGGGCGTAGTCCCAGGCGGCCTGCAGATCATCCAGGCTTTTCAGCACCGACTGGCCTTTGCCGGAAGAACTCATGATCGGTTTAATCAGACAGGGAAAGCCGATGCTCTCCACCGCCACGCGACACTCTTCGAATGAGTCGGCAAACTGATAGGGCGAGGTCGGCAGCCCCAGCTCTTCGGCGGCCAGACGGCGGATGCCTTCGCGGTTCATGGTCAGCTGTGCAGCGCGGGCGCTGGGGATGACGGTGAAACCTTCATTTTCCAACTCGACCAGGGTCGCAGTGGCAATCGCCTCGATTTCCGGGACGATGTAGTGCGGCTGTTCCAGCTCGATCACTGCACGCAGGGCGGCACCATCGAGCATGTTGATCACATGGCTGCGGTGCGCCACCTGCATGGCCGGCGCATTCGCGTAGCGGTCCACGGCGATTACCTCAACACCGAGGCGCTGCAGTTCGATCACCACCTCCTTGCCCAGCTCGCCAGAGCCACACAACAGCACGCGGGTCGCGCTCGGCGACAAAGGGGTTCCGATACGGGGCATGGTGAATCCTCAAACTGATCAAGAAAGTTACAGCAGAATGCCTTTAGCCTTGGCCCGTTCATGACAGCGCATCAGCACCTCACGGCGCTCGCTGTTTTCCATCAGGCTCCAGCGGGTAATTTCGGCGACCGTACGCTGGCAACCGATGCAGATATCTTCATCGTCCAGCGCGCAGACATGCACGCAGGGCGAGGCGACGGGACGTTCCTGCGATTGCATCAGCCGTCCTGCTCCTGCAGATCACGGGCATAGCGCTGGGCGTTGTGCACGTAATGGGCGGCGCTGGCTTCGAGCATCTTCTTCTGCGGCTCGGTCAGTTCGCGCACCACCTTGCCGGGCGAGCCCATGACCAGCGAGCCATCGGGAATTTCCTTACCTTCACCGATCAGGCTATTGGCGCCGATGATGCAGTACTTGCCGATTTTCGCACCATTCAGGATCACCGCATTGATGCCGATCAGGCTGTAATCACCCACCGAGCAGCCATGCAGCATGGCGTTGTGGCCGATGGTCACGCCAGTGCCGATGGACAGCGGAAAGCCCATGTCGGTGTGCATCACCGTGCCGTCCTGTACGTTGCTGTTCTCGCCGATATGAATCAGCTCGTTGTCGCCACGCAGCACAGCGTTGAACCACACGCTGGCACCCGGCTCCAGCCTGACCTTGCCGACCAGCGTGGCATTCGGTGCAACCCAGCTGTCGGCATGGGCCTCGACGTGGGACGAACCCAGGCGGTATTTCATGGATGCTTCCTCATAGGCTCAGGTGAGCTTGATAAAGTGCTCGGGCGGCTGGTGCATATCGATATGCACATCATCGAACACCAGGTTGACCAACTCGACCAACATGATCGCCGTTAGCCCCCAGATTTTATATTCGCCATAACGGTAACTCGGCACATACCAGCTACGCCCGAGGTAATCGATACGATGGGTGGTTTCCCGCGGGTCGTCGCGAAAGAACGCCAGCGGCACGGCAAATACAGCGGCAATCTCACCGTCGTTGGGTTTGTACTCGACAAAATCCGGCACCACACCGACATAAGGGGTGACCTGAATACCGTGGCGCGATACCAGCGTGCTGAGCGGCCCGACTACCTCGACCAGCCCAGGCGGCAAACCGATTTCCTCTTCCGCCTCGCGCAAAGCAGTCTCGATCAGATCGGCATCTTCCGGGTCACGCCGACCACCGGGAAACGCCACCTCACCACCGTGGGTGGACAAACCGCTGGCGCGCAAGGTCAGCACCACTTCCGGCTCATCACTGCGGGTGATGGGCACCAGCACTGCGGCCTCAGGGTAACGCTTGTCGGTCTGCAGAATGTGCGGGCTATAGCCACGCATGCGATGGAGCAACTCGTCCAGCATGGGGATTCTCAGTCTTTTGTTCTGCGTTCGATCATGGCACGAAAGCAGCGCACGGCCCAAGCCCCGAACCACGACTGCAGTCATCCTGACACTCGGCAACTCAGCCTGCCAGGCCGCTTGCCGAGCAGCTGAGATGCGCGCCAAGATAACCAACACGCAGCGAGGGTCTGGCATGAAGTTCTGTAGCAACTGTGGTGGCGCGATCACCCAC
This sequence comes from Pseudomonas anguilliseptica, assembly GCF_900105355.1. Taxonomy (NCBI): domain Bacteria; kingdom Pseudomonadati; phylum Pseudomonadota; class Gammaproteobacteria; order Pseudomonadales; family Pseudomonadaceae; genus Pseudomonas; species Pseudomonas anguilliseptica. Next base: position 51,694 of record NZ_FNSC01000002.1, on the reverse strand, counting down.
ATCATCCCGCAGGGTGACAACCGCCTGCGCCACGTCTGCGCGCAGTGTCAGACCGTGCATTATCAAAACCCGCGAATCATCGCCGGCTGCCTGCCGGTGTGGGGCGAACAGGTGCTGCTGTGCCGCCGCGCCATCGAGCCACGGCGTGGCTACTGGACCCTGCCAGCAGGCTTTATGGAGAACGGCGAAACCCTGGAACAGGCCGCCGCCCGCGAAACCCACGAAGAAGCCTGCGCGCGAGTGCGCAGTCTGAGCCTCTATACCCTGTTCGACCTGCCGCACATCAATCAGGTGTATATGTTGTTTCGCGCGGAGCTGATCGACCTGGACTTTGCCCCGGGCGAAGAGAGCCTTGAGGTTCAGCTATTTCACGAACAGGACATCCCCTGGTCAGAACTGGCTTTCCCGACCATCGGGCGTACCTTAGAATGCTACTTCGCCGACCGCGTGCAACAGCACTTTCCGGTCCGCAACGAGCCGCTCGAAGCCTTGCGCGCACATTACAAGAAAGCCTTTTGATCCATGGGAATTACGATGCGCTGGTTGTTCGCCCTACTCTGCCTGACCGTTGCCCTGACTGGCCACGCCAACACCACCCCGACCCTTAACGGCAAAACCATCGACAAAGTGCTGGTGGTCAAGTCCGAACGCAAGCTGCACCTGATCAGCCGCGGCAATACCCTCAAGTCCTACCGCGTATCGCTGGGCAAACAGCCTGAAGGGGCGAAGCAACGCGAAGGCGACCTGCGCACCCCGGAAGGCTTCTACTGGATCGACTGGCGCAAGACCAGCGACAAGTACAACCTGTCGATGCACATCTCCTACCCCAACGCCCGCGACCAGGCGCAAGCCCGCGCCAAGGGCGTGTCGGCCGGCGGCATGATCATGATCCACGGCACGCCGCTGGACGAGGAATACCCCGAATGGTTCTTCCACACCCTGGACTGGACCGAAGGCTGCATAGCCATGAAAAACACCGACATGCGAGAAATCTGGGCCTTGGTCAAAGATGGCACGCTGATCGAAATCAGACCCTGATCGACCGACATAAAAAAGGCGCCTTAGAGGCGCCTTCTTATGAGCTAGAACTGGATATCTTACAGCCGCCACACTTCAAAAGCTGGCGTCTCATAAGGATGCTGCTTCTTCATGGCCTTGACCGCGTCATGAATCAGCTCGTCAGCCACCACCATCTCGACTTTCCACTCCGCCACTTGTTCGACCTGTCCAGGCTGACCAATAAATGGCTGGCTACCTTCCAGAGCACGGAACTGGCCCTGCCCCAGGGCTTGCCAACAACACTGATCATAATGGCCAATACGTCCGCCACCGGCACTGAATACCGCGCTTTTCACGGCATCCAGATGAGTTTCAGGCACATAAAAACACAGCTTGTACACGTTAGCACCTCCAGCCCAGCAAATGCGGGCCTGTCAGGGGTTTTGCTGTAATTTGGGTAGAAATTTTGGGTAGAATCACTGTGTAGAATCTGCCCTTTATAGTGTCATTATGCCAGCTAATCACTTAATTCAACGTGGCACTACTTGGCATTTTCGCCTAGACGTTCCGGTCGACCTTCGCGCCCATTACGGCAATCGCAGAATCCTATCTAAGTCACTGCGCACAGGTGACAAGATTCCAGCCAGAGAACTGGCCTCACGGCTGACAGCGCAATGGAAAGCTGAGTTCCGAGCAATAGCTAAAGCGTGGTGATGAATGGCGAGAACAATCATTCAATTACAGCAAGTCTCTAGTGGCCTGTCTGGTTAATCCAATAACTCATTCCGAATTACAGCCAGCTTTGCTCGATGCACGGAGCTGATAATCGACTCAGCCGTTTTGCTCCAGCGGAACGGCTTAGCCGAATGTTCGTTATGAGCCTCAATGAAGCGACGTATCGCCGCTCTCAGGTCAGCCACGCTGCTGAAGGCATCACGATAAAGCGCCCGTCTTTCCAGTTGCGCAAACCAGCCCTCCACGGCGTTCAGCCACGAGGCGCTGGTCGGTGTGAAGTGCAGCTTGAAACGGGGATGCTTCTCCAGCCATTCCCTGACGGCAGCGGTCTTGTGAGTCGAGCTGTTGTCCAGAATTACATGCAGGTCCAGCTCGGCGGGAGTGCTGCGGTCGATCTGTCGAAGGAACTCCAAAAACTCCTTGGCCCTGTGCCGCTGGGTGATACGGCCGATGACCTTACCCGTCAGGATGTCAAAGTCTGCGTACAGACTGGCCGTACCGTGGCGCTTATAGTCATGCGTCCGCCGCTCAATCTGCCCGGGCTTGAGCGGCAGCATGGGCTGTGTGCGGTCCAGCGCCTGGATCTGTGTTTTTTCGTCAACAGATAGCACCAGGGCGTTGTCGGGCGGATTCAAATAGAGCCCGACGACATCGACCACTTTGTCTGCAAAGTGCGGGTCGTTACTGATCTTGAAGGTTTTCAACCGGTGCGGCTTGAGGTCGGCAGCAGCCCACACCTGTGCGACCTGCCAGATGCTGACCCCAGCGTACTTGGCCATCAACCGTAGGCTCCAGTGGGTAGCTTCGCGCGGTACTCGCTGGGTCGTCAGCGTCAGGATTTCCTTGATCTTCGCTTCGTTGAGCTTGCGAGGCGCTCCACTGCGCCGCAGGTCACTCAGCCCCTCCAGACCGGTCTCCTGGTAGCGTTTACGCCATTTGAAGACCACTGGCGCAGAGACTTGCAGCTGCTCGCTGATCTCCTTGGGCGTGAGACCGTTGGCCAGCAGCAACAGAATTCTGGCCCGCTGGCCGATGCTCTGAGGCAGCGATCCCATGCGTAACCAGCCTTGCAGCATGTCGGCATCACTGGGACTCAAGAAGAATGGGGCTGCTGGCCGGGCCATATGGGAGCTCAATTCATGACGATAGAGCGCGCAGTATACTGGCCCGGCATTGGATTAACGAATTTTACAGACAGTTCACTAGCAACCTTTGCTGACAGTGCTGTCCTAGACGTTGTCGGCACTCGCCCTCTACCACCCTCAGCAACTGAATATGAAAGCGGCATGGTCATTTCAGGCGATGGGGAGACGTTTAGCCATAACCTTGAAGGCGGTACGCTAGCTGAGCAACTGGGCTTGATTAATGCCTTTGCTGAGACCAGTAGAGAAGCACAGGAAAGCTCTGTTCTGAAGGATTACCAACTCTCTCAATCTGATAAAGCTGAGCTTTCTGGAATCCTCGCAAATCCAGCCAGCTACAAGCCAAAGTCTCCAATCAGTAGCAGCGCTCTAAAAGCCTTTGAGCAGTATCAGCAAACCCAGACCGACAACGCCCGCACCATATCTATGGTGATGAGCAAACTAAAGGCTTTCTCTGCCTACCTGACAGCTGAAGGCAAGCCGCTGGATTACGACACCGTAGCCGACTACCTCGACACGATCAGCGACAAGCGGCAAACCCGACAAGGTCATCTGTGGGCGTTGCGCAAATTCCATAAGTGGGCCACCAAGACAGCAGGCACCTACCGGGATCAGTTTAAAGGGCTGGCTAGCCCCTATGACGATCACGAACACGCCCGAGTAGGTAAGGCCGGGGGCGAATCATGGACGCCATACACACCGGCAGAAGTGGTACAGCTTCACACAGCCGCCCTATCCAAGAATGACCAAGACCTAGCAGACCTGATCAAGTTTGCCTGCTACACCGGGTGCAGGATCGAGGAGATAGGCCGTATCAGCACCAGCACCACCATATTTGAGAAGGATCAGCCGGCAGCCTTCAAGGTCGAGGACAGCAAGACAGCGGCGGGTATTAGGTAAGCGCTCCATAGACCCCACCTCCCTCTGGAGAGGTTTTGCGTTTTACAGTGGCGTCGTTGGTTGGCAGTTCCAAGGCAGCAGCGCTTCGTAGGCTTCAACGCTGTTGGCCAGCGGCAGGCGTTCGAGGACATGGCGCAACCAGGCGTAGGGCTCCTGGCCATTGGTCTTGGCGGTTTCCACCAGGCTGTAGAGTTGGGCGCTGGCGGTCGCGCCTTTCGGCGTGTCGCTGAACAGCCAGTTCTTGCGACCTATGACGAAGGGCCGGATCGCGCGCTCGGCAGCGTTGTTATCGATCGGCAGGTGGCCAGCCTCGATGTAGCGTTCGAGTCGGCTCCAGTTGCTCGCCAGGTAGTTCACTGCTTTGCCCAGGGCATTCTGCGCCGTGACCTGCGGCTGGGTTTTCTCCAGCCAGGTCTTGAGCTGATCGAGGAGCGGTAGGCTGTGCTGCTGGCGGCCCCGGTAGCGCTGTTCATCGCTGGCATCCTTAAGTTCGCGCTCGATGCCGTAGAGCTTGTTGATCATCCCCAACGCGATGTCGGCACGCCCGGTTTTGCCCTTCGGTTGCACCTTTTGCGCTTCGACGAACTTGCGCCGCGCATGCGCCCAGCAGGCCAGGCGTTCAACACCTTGTTGTGCGGCCACGGCGTTGTAGCCGGCGTAATCGTCGGTCATCAGGTAGCCGCGATAACCGTCGAGCAGGCGCAGCGGCACCTCCTGCGCGCGGCTGGTTGTGTAGTCGAAGAGGATCACCGGTTTGCCAGGCGGGCCACCGGTCTGCACCCACATCCAGGAGTGGCTGCTCGGATCGCGCCCAGGCTCCTTGAGCACCTGCACGCGGGTTTCATCGCAGTGGATCACCGGACTGTCCAGCAGCCTGTCGCGCATCAGGTTGAGCAACGGTTGTAGCAGTTCGCCGCACTGGATCACCCAGCGCGCCAGGGTCTGCCGGGGGATGTCGATGCCATGGCGACTGAGCATCTTTTCGAAGCGATACAGTGGGATGCCGTCGGCGTATTTGCTGGTCAGCAGCATCGCCAGCACGCTCGGGCTGGCCAGGCTTTTCTCGATCAGTTGGGCCGGTTTGTCAGCGGTGACCGGCGCGCTTTCGCAGGCCTTGCAGGCATAGGTCTTGCGAATGTGGCGGATCACCTGAACCTGCATCGGGATGATTTCCAGCTGCTCGCTGGTTTCTTCGCCGATGGCCTGCTTGCGGCAACCGCATTCGCAGGTCAGTTCGTGTTCGGGCAGTTCGTGGATGACCTCGACACGCGGTAGTTCGGCCGGTAACGGCTTGCGCTTGCCGCGGCGCTTGGTCGGCGCAACGACTTCTTCCTCGACCTCAGCGGCCGGAGCTTCAGCCGCCGCTTCGGCCAGGCTTTCCGCTTCGTTGAACATCTCTAGCTGCGGTGAATCCGGGTCGCTGCTCTGCTCGGATTTACGGCCGAACAGGCGCTGGATCAACAGCGCGTTTTGTTCGCGCAGGCGCTCGATCTGCCCATCCTTGTCCTTGGCCAATTCCTGCGCCGACGACAACACCTCAGCGAGCAATTGCTTGAGCGCGGCGGGGTCATCAGGAAGGGTTTCGGGCACAGAAATCATGCCGTGGATTATACCGGCTCAGGTGACGAACCTAGGGGTCAAAACCTGGTGCGGCCGGTTGCGCCACAGGTCGATACCGTCCAACAACCAGTTCAACTCCTGGGCCGTCAGCACGATCGCATCTTCGCCAGGTTCCGGATGCGACTTGAAGCGTTCAGCCTCCAATCGCTTGAGCCACAGGCAAAAGCCGTTGCGCTCCCAATACAAAATCTTCACCCGGCTGCGCGCGCGGTTGAGGAAGACGAACAGCACCGGGTCGAACACCGCCACCTTGATATCCAGCTCGACCAGGGCGGCCAGGCCATCGATGGATTTTCGGAAATCCACCGGCTTGGGGTATAGATAGACTTTTTCGACTTTGGCGTCGGGGCGCATCATGACGGCTGGCTCCAGAAAGAAATTGGAGCTCAGCATTGGCTGGCCTGCGGATCATTTGTAGATGAGGTTTATGGAGCGCTTACGGTATTAGGACTATCCCCATCCATCCTGATTTACTGCCCACTTACCAGCGCCGACTAGAAGCGACTGAAGACGGGTACCTATTCGCAGGTAAGCAGGACAAGGCCGGCAAGCGACTGAATGCAGTGCAACAGAGATTCACCAAGCTGAAGCGCGAACAGAAATTTACAGACCTGCATGTTTTCCACTCATTCCGAGGGACGGTAATCACACAGCTTGAGCAGGCTGGGGTTAGCCCACTGGCGATAACCAGTATCGTGGGTCATAAGAGAGGGTCAATCACGTTTGACGTATACAGCGCAGGTGCCAGCCTCCGACAAAAACTTGAAGCTATCAGCCTGCTTTCATTCGACTTCTGACCAGCACCATCACACCCACGGCAGTAGCCCTCAAAGCCTTCGTTCGGCTGCGAAATAGGCCCGTAGAATCGTTTTCTCTGTTTAAAGGTACGCCAGTAGCTCTAAGCACCTAGCTCGCTTTCCTCGCTTTCTAGGGCTGCTTTTACTAAGGAATTACAGGAAAGATCATAGATTTTGCAGAAAAGCAAGAAAAAGCTTGACAGTTTTTTAGAATAGTTTAGAATGCTTCTCCCTGTTTTTGAAAACCATGCAATCGCAACAGCAGTAAACATGGGGACTGTAGAGCATTCAGCGTACTAGATTAAAAAATAAATCAAAAATAGCTTGACAAAGCTTCATAAATAGATTGACAAAAATCCACTTTTACTGATAGAGTGGTAATAGTAAATGAGAGTTTTTATATAAACCTCTCAACCCGAATTAGCTACCTCCTCCTCTGCTAATACCAACTCACTCCGGTGAGTTTTGTTGTTCTCTGTTCTCTCGCTCCAAATCGCTGCTTCTCATTGTTCTATTTCTTGCAAATGTCAGTGTGCGGTTTACCTCGACTGCATCAAAAGCACTGACAACCCCCGCTGACTGCTGGCCTTCTTCTCCAGCACCAGCACTTTAAACCAAAGCTTTGTACAAAGCTTTGTTATGGCTCACACATATTCCTATTTGGGTTATTTCAGGCACAAGGGCTGGAATATGTGTTGAGCTTTTTGTTTGCCAATTCTCAGAAACACTTACCTAAACCCAACTCATTAAGGAGTTCTTAATGCGCATCATCCTGCGCCCGTGTTTATTCTGCGGGCATGATATAGAGACAAAGCGAAGTCACACGATACTTCACAGCACTTGCCACGTTCCACACCATCGCTTGAAAAACAAACTCTTCCCCGACATGCCACCAGAAGAATTTAATGCTTTCTGTCGTGCAGAGTTAAAGGAAGGCCGACACCCCAACCCTAAACATAAAATCAACCAAAAATCAGAGGAACAACAATATGGGACGTAAGACCGTAGACCAGCCCAAAGGAAGTACAGAGCGCGCAAGGCGCTTCCGTAAGCGTAGAGCACTAATTGATACCTTCACCATCCTAGCCTATAGCACCAACGACAACGCTTCACTGGAAGCATTACAGAGCTTTCTAGACAGCATTAACAAAGACACGCAGGAAGAGACAGTAGAAGCCAATCAATAAACAATTGTTTGTTAAGTTTTTACCCCCTCTTTTCAACGATCACCCCAAAACCAATACAACCATAGTCACATTAGGCTAACGGCCTTTTACGGCCTAAATTCATAAGGATTTAATAATGAGTAGACGTTATCCAGATGGTACACGAAAACAATACCAATCGTTCCTACTACACCTGAATGTAGATGTTATTCAACAATTGGATTTACCAAAAAGCTTTACCCGCCATAACAATGACCTTAGCTTTTTAGTGAATGAATTGCTATCCGGTTACGTCAATGAACTTATAGACATTAAAGAGAACTCAGACAATGAGAAAGACGTTGTATCTGAATGACCGCGAATACGAAAAACAGACAGTTCTTTTGCAATTGGACAATCTGTTCTTTTTACAACGTGAAGCTTTGGCCACTGGCAGCAGTGTTAGTGAAATTCTAAACACCATCATCACAAAACACTTTGAGGAGATTGAACAGAATGAGTGATTATCTTGCCAACGGTGAAGAATGCCTATTAAAGATGGTACGACTTAGGATGAATCGAACCCTTGTAGAACGCTATGAAGCTATGGAGTCATCAAAACCCACCTTTTCCACTCTACTCAACTCGTTGCTTGAAGATTGGTTGGTTACAGAAGACCTCAAAGCAGAGTTTGAAAAGCTGAACAATAGCTAGTATTAAAACTTGTACATTTAACTCACTCCAGCCCTTTAAACATGCGACTTCCAACAATTTAAGGAGGGCGGTTGCAGGAGCTGAGTGCAACACGGTTATTGAATTGACGCTGGCGCATCATGCCGCATAGCCATGGCTTCTTGCATTACTTCGCTCATGACTTCGATCGGGCACTTGAAGTCGAAGCGCTTACGCGGCCGCATATTCAGTTGCAGTGCAATGGCATCCAACTGTTCTTGGCTGTGTCCCGACAAGTCTGTGCCCTTGGGCAGGTACTGGCGAATGAGGCCGTTGATGTTTTCGTTGCTGCCGCGCTGCCAGGGGCTGTGTGGGTCGCAGAAGTAGATCGCTATGCCGGTTCTCTGGGTGATCTCGGCGTGCCGCGCCATCTCCCGGCCCTGGTCGTAGGTCATGCTCTTACGCATCGCCAGCGGCATACGATTGAGTGCGGCGCTGAAACCTTCCATCGCCGAGGTCGCCGTCGCATCGTTCATCTTGATCAGCATCAGGTAGCCACTGGTGCGTTCTACCAAGGTGCCGACCGACGAGGCGTTGGCCTTGCCCTTGATAAGGTCGCCCTCCCAGTGGCCCGGCATCAGGCGGTCTTCAATCTCCGGCGGGCGCACGTGAATACTGACCAGCTCTGGGAGCTGGCCACGTCGATCCACGCCGCCAGAGCGCGGCCTGCGCGTCGTCTTGCTTTGGCGCAGGCAGATAATCAGCTCCTTACGCAGCTCGCCGACCGGCAAGGCATAGATCGCGGTATAGATCGTCTCGCGACAGACGTAGGCATCTCTGAGGCTGGGTATGTTCATGCTGCGCAGCTTGCCGGCAATCTGCTCGGGAGACAAACGCTCACGCAGCATATGGGTCACCAACTCGAAGCGTTCACTACCGGGCAGCAGCTTTCGCTTGGGCCGGCAGACTTGGCGCCGGGCTCTCATCTGCTGCTGCGCCGCACGGGCCGAGTAACGACCGCAGACCTCTCGATTACGGCGCAACTCGCGACTGATAGTCGAGGGGGATCGGTTGATCAGGTGGGCAATCTTGCGCAGGCTAAAGCCTTGGGCATGACCGATTTGAATAGTGGCGCGCTCTTCAACGCTGAGTTCGGAATAAGACATAGGGGCAGCACCGTATCGGAAAGATCAGGTGTTGCACTCAGTTTTTGCCGCCGCCGAGTTATCAAAATGCGCTTAGCCATTACAGGAAAAGCAGAAGAACAGTTCCTCAAGCTACTTGATGAGACAGGGGTAAATAATCCCACACACCTCAACAATCTACCTATCAGCTTTATCAGCACTCATCATTCCCAGGAGGCAATTACTTATGCCCAACATCGAGACAAACACAAACAAGAAGAAGCTTGAACGCATCTACACTTGTTCAGCATGCAGCACCAGCTACCCTACCACCCGCTACAGCAATACGCACTATTGCAGCCCTTCCTGCCGTTCTAAAGCCCGCAGTGACAAGACAGCAGCTAAAAGAATCGAGAAGATCCCTTACAGTGACAACTGGTTATGGAATGCTCGGGAATGCCGTAGAGCTGGCACAGTAGAAGTCTTGCAAGACGTAGACTTAGAAAAACTGTTTGAAATCTACAATCGCCGTTATAAGTGCTACGGCTGGGACTCAGACAAGAAGCAAAGTAAATTTCACCTTTGCCATATATCCCCCGTATCTGGTAATGGCTCTGTAGGTCTTCTACACCATCAAAACCTTTTTATTGGCGGGAGTCTTCCTAACCAAGTACAGGGTACAAAGTATTATAAAGGTGCTGGCTTAAGCATCCGTAGTATCAAGCTCTTACCAAAATGGCGAGTCGCCAAGGAAGATTCAGACAAGCAAGTCTTTGCAACGATTCAAACATATTTGGGAAGCAAGCTCACCGACTACGCCAAGGCCAACCCCATCAGAAAGGCCAACCGTTTTGTTATAGCTGACCGCATATTCAAGCTTGATAATAATACTCTTCCTTTGTCTGATCTTCGCAAGATGAGCACAAGCAACCTAATGCAGCTAGAGGCCGATTTGTTAAACAAGTCTGTATTCACATTAAGTTAACAGCGCGCCGCTCTCTGTCGGTTTATCTTGAAGAGCTTGAACGCTTCGCCAGCTACAACACAGAAAAGAAAGATGATTATCTCTTTGTAGCTGCTGCTGTTCGCATTCTTACTCAGTACATGGTGCAGCAACAGGAACAAGGATTGGCAGACGTTGCACAGCGTACCTTTCGTAGTTATTTGACATTTAAACCGCTAACCAGAAAGCAAGGTAAGGCAATTAATAAGCTACGTGATTTTATCGGATTCACAGCCTTCTCTACGCTACAAGGTGCAGAAGTCGATAGAGCGCTGATTACAAACACTATCCGCAGTTATCTGCACGTAGATAGCCTGTCTGTAATCGAGCATATGAAGCCAGATTTTAAGTAAGCGCTCCATAGACCCCACCTCCCTCTGGAGAGGTTTTGCGTTTTACAGTGGCGTCGTTGGTTGGCAGTTCCAAGGCAGCAGCGCTTCGTAGGCTTCAACGCTGTTGGCCAGCGGCAGGCGTTCGAGGACATGGCGCAGCCAGGCGTAGGGCTCCTGGCCATTGGTCTTGGCGGTTTCCACCAGGCTGTAGAGTTGGGCGCTGGCGGTCGCGCCTTTCGGCGTGTCGCTGAACAGCCAGTTCTTGCGACCTATGACGAAGGGCCGGATCGCGCGCTCGGCAGCGTTGTTATCGATCGGCAGGTGGCCAGCCTCGATGTAGCGTTCGAGTCGGCTCCAGTTGCTCGCCAGGTAGTTCACTGCTTTGCCCAGGGCATTCTGCGCCGTGACCTGCGGCTGGGTTTTCTCCAGCCAGGTCTTGAGCTGATCGAGGAGCGGTAGGCTGTGCTGCTGGCGGCCCCGGTAGCGCTGTTCATCGCTGGCATCCTTAAGTTCGCGCTCGATGCCGTAGAGCTTGTTGATCATCCCCAACGCGATGTCGGCACGCCCGGTTTTGCCCTTCGGTTGCACCTTTTGCGCTTCGACGAACTTGCGCCGCGCATGCGCCCAGCAGGCCAGGCGCTCAACACCTTGTTGTGCGGCCACGGCGTTGTAGCCGGCGTAATCGTCGGTCATCAGGTAGCCGCGATAACCGTCGAGCAGGCGCAGCGGCACCTCCTGCGCGCGGCTGGTTGTGTAGTCGAAGAGGATCACCGGTTTGCCAGGCGGGCCACCGGTCTGCACCCACATCCAGGAGTGGCTGCTCGGATCGCGCCCAGGCTCCTTGAGCACCTGCACGCGGGTTTCATCGCAGTGGATCACCGGACTGTCCAGCAGCCTGTCGCGCATCAGGTTGAGCAACGGTTGTAGCAGTTCGCCGCACTGGATCACCCAGCGCGCCAGGGTCTGCCGGGGGATGTCGATGCCATGGCGACTGAGCATCTTTTCGAAGCGATACAGTGGGATGCCGTCGGCGTATTTGCTGGTCAGCAGCATCGCCAGCACGCTCGGGCTGGCCAGGCTTTTCTCGATCAGTTGGGCCGGCTTGTCAGCGGTGACCGGCGCGCTTTCGCAGGCCTTGCAGGCATAGGTCTTGCGAATGTGGCGGATCACCTGAACCTGCATCGGGATGATTTCCAGCTGCTCGCTGGTTTCTTCGCCGATGGCCTGCTTGCGGCAACCGCATTCGCAGGTCAGTTCGTGTTCGGGCAGTTCGTGGATGACCTCGACACGCGGTAGTTCGGCCGGTAACGGCTTGCGCTTGCCGCGGCGCTTGGTCGGCGCAACGACTTCTTCCTCGACCTCAGCGGCCGGAGCTTCAGCCGCCGCTTCGGCCAGGCTTTCCGCTTCGTTGAACATCTCTAGCTGCGGTGAATCCGGGTCGCTGCTCTGCTCGGATTTACGGCCGAACAGGCGCTGGATCAACAGCGCGTTTTGTTCGCGCAGGCGCTCGATCTGCCCATCCTTGTCCTTGGCCAATTCCTGCGCCGACGACAACACCTCAGCGAGCAATTGCTTGAGCGCGGCGGGGTCATCAGGAAGGGTTTCGGGCACAGAAATCATGCCGTGGATTATACCGGCTCAGGTGACGAACCTAGGGGTCAAAACCTGGTGCGGCCGGTTGCGCCACAGGTCGATACCGTCCAACAACCAGTTCAACTCCTGGGCCGTCAGCACGATCGCATCTTCGCCAGGTTCCGGATGCGACTTGAAGCGTTCAGCCTCCAATCGCTTGAGCCACAGGCAAAAGCCGTTGCGCTCCCAATACAAAATCTTCACCCGGCTGCGCGCGCGGTTGAGGAAGACGAACAGCACCGGGTCGAACACCGCCACCTTGATATCCAGCTCGACCAGGGCGGCCAGGCCATCGATGGATTTTCGGAAATCCACCGGCTTGGGGTATAGATAGACTTTTTCGACTTTGGCGTCGGGGCGCATCATGACGGCTGGCTCCAGAAAGAAATTGGAGCTCAGCATTGGCTGGCCTGCGGATCATTTGTAGATGAGGTTTATGGAGCGCTTACGGTATAACCCGCATCGGCGCACACCACGTTTTCCTCGCCGTGCAGCAACTTGTCGACCTGAGTGACATCCGCCACGTTGGCCGCCGTGCCTACCACGCTGTGTACCAGCCCCGACTCGTCATCCACGCCAATGTGCGCCTTCATGCCGAAGTAGTATTGGTTGCCCTTCTTGGCCTGGTGCATCTCTGGGTCCCGTTTGCCGTCCTTGTTCTTGGTCGAACTCGGCGCATTGATCAGCGTGGCATCGACGATGGTGCCTTGGCGCAACGACAGGCCACGGTCGCCAAGATAGCCATTGATGACGGCCAGGATGCCGGCAGCCAACTCATGTTTCTCCAGCAGACGACGGAAGTTGAGGATGGTGGTTTCGTCGGGGATACGTTCCAGACTCAGCCCGGCGAACTGCCGCAGGATAGTGGTCTCGTACAGCGCTTCTTCCATCGCCGGGTCGCTGTAGCCGAACCAGTTCTGCATCAGGTGCACACGTAGCATCGCCATCAGCGGATAGGCCGGCCGACCGCCTTCACCCTTGGGGTAATACGGTTCGATCAGTGCGATCAAACCCTTCCACGGCACCACCCGATCCATCTCGATCAGGAACAACTCTTTGCGGGTCTGCTTGCGTTTGCCGGCGTACTCGGCATCGGCGAAGGTCATTTGCTTCATCGGAAAACTCGGCGGGTGGCGTCCGGGCATTTTGCCAAAATCAGGAAGTCTTATTCAGAGTTTCCGAAGGTTAAAGCTCATATAAATAGCTTCAAGAGCCACCTCTACCTTCAATTCCCTTTTATTAAGAAAGAACACTTTAACTCAACATTGGAAAACTACGAAAAATTGCGCATAAAACAAATAAAAGAGGCAGTAAATGCCTTATAACAAGTGGTAAAAACCGTTCGCTGCGCTCACTGGGACCGGCTAAAGCCGGCCCCTTAACCAAACGTTGGGCAATGACCGCTTTGGATCGTGAAGCTGCCTTTTGACAGCGGCAGCTATTTAACCGAAAGCTGCCGTCTTTAGCCCTGATGCAGTGCCCGGTAATGACTAGGCGCCATACCTACCACTTTGCGAAATAGCCGCGAGAAGTAATACACATCGTCATAACCCAGCTGTTCGGCCACCTGGCGGATGCTCTGTTCGCCCTCATCGAGCAGGCGACAGGCGTGGGCCATTTTCAGTTGGATAAAGTCCTGAATCGGCGCATGCCCGGTCAGGGCACGGTAGGTTTTGGCGAAGTGAAAACGCGACAGTTTGAACTGCGCGGCCAGCTCGTCGAGGTTTAGCGAGTCATGCAGATGGGCGCGCATCACCGCCTGTACCGCGTCTACATCCAGCACCCGTCCGGATTTCAGGGTGGTACGCGCCGGCAGCACCGCCAGAGAAGTGAGCAATACCTGCAACTGGTGCGCGGCATGAACGAAATGTGCCAGGTTCAAGCCCTGCTTGCGCAGGTTGAGCAAGGCGTCGAACTCGGCCAGCAAACGCGGTTGCACGCCGATGCGCCACAGCGGCCCCTTACCCAGTGGCTTGAGAAAGTCCGTTACCAGCTCGCCGTCAAAATGCACCCAGTACAGCGTCCAGGGCTTGTCCACATCCGCGCCGTAGGCGTGCGCCGCGCCTTTGGGTAACAGCAGCAGATCGCCACCACTGACAGCTAATCGTCCATCCATTGTCTCCAGCCAGCCCTGCCCGGAACGGCAGTAAATCAGCAGGTGATCCTCCGGCTGCGGGCGATGCATGCGGTGCCCCCGAGCCTCGGGATAGTACCCCAGGGCCAGGGGATAACAGCCCTGCCCCAAGGGATGCTTTGCCAGCAAGCGGCGCAGCCTGGGCGGCGTGATAAAGCGCACGCCATTGGCCGGCAAAGGCCAGTTGGATGTATCGACAAAAGTGCGCATTGGGGTACTCAAGTAGCCCGGATGCAATCCGGTAGAAATGCTCCCGGATTGCATCCGGGCTACAGGTTAAATCCCAAGATAGTCCATCTGCAGACCAAGATCGTCAATCCACAAAGCCGAGCAAGGCAGCTATAACACTGACAAAACAACAATCGAGCCCACCCTGAGGTTCGCCGGAGGAACGCATGGCCAAGGCAATCCCACAGTTGATCGACGGTGAATGGCGCGAAAGCCGCGCCCGCGAATTTATCGAGGTCACCGACCCGGCGACCCAGGAAGTGCTGGCACTGGCCCCCAAGGCCACTGCCGAGGAAATCGAAGCGGCGATTGCCAGTGCTAAGGCTGCCTTCCTCACCTGGCGCGAAGTACCCGTCTCCGACCGGGCGCGGGTGATGCTGCGTTACCAGCATCTGCTCAAGGAACATCACGACGAGCTGGCGGAAATTCTCGCTGGCGAAACCGGCAAGACCCTGGCCGATGCCAAGGGCGATGTCTGGCGCGGCATCGAGGTGGTCGAGCAGGCCTGCAATATCGCCAGCCTGATGATGGGCGAGACCATGGAGAACGTGGCCCGCGACATCGACACCGCCAGCTGGATTCAGCCGCTGGGCGTGTGCGTGGGCATCACTCCATTCAATTTCCCAGCAATGATTCCGCTGTGGATGTTTCCCCTGGCCATCGCCGCCGGCAATACCTTTATTCTCAAGCCGTCCGAACAGGACCCACTGACCCCCAATCGCCTGGCCGAGCTGTTTATCGAGGCCGGCGCGCCCAAGGGTGTATTGCAGGTGCTGCATGGCGCTCGCGAGGTGGTCGACAGCCTGCTGACCCACCCGGATATCCGCGCGATTTCCTTCGTCGGCTCGGTGCCGGTGGGCCAGCATATCTACCGCACCGGCACCGCGCACCTGAAGCGCGTGCAGGCGTTTGCCGGGGCGAAGAACCATATGGTGATCATGCCCGACGCCAACAAGCAGCAGGTGCTGAGCAACCTGGTCGGTGCCAGTTGCGGTGCGGCCGGGCAGCGTTGCATGGCGATCAGCGTGGCGGTGTTTGTCGGCGAATCGAAGCAATGGATCGACGAACTGCAGGCGCAGATGGCCGACCTGCAACCCGGCTACTGGACCGATGGCCACGCCGCCTTTGGCCCGCTGATCAGCCAGCAGGCCAAACAGCGCGTGCTGCGCCTGATCGCCGAGGGCAAGGCGGAAGGGGCCGAATGCCTGCTGGATGGCTCGCACTGCGCAGTCGAGGGCTACCCCAACGGTAACTGGGTCGGCCCTACCCTGTTCCGCGGCGTTACCGCAAAAATGAGCCTGTATCGCGAGGAAATCTTCGGCCCGGTGCTAGTGTGCATGGAGGTCGACACCCTTGAGGAGGCCATCGAACTGGTCAACGCCAGCCCCTACGGCAACGGCACCTCGATCTTCACCCGCTCGGGCGGCGCAGCGCGGCATTATCAGCACGCGGTGGAAGTCGGCCAGGTCGGCATCAACGTACCAGTGCCGGTGCCGCTGCCGTTCTTCTCCTTTACCGGCTGGAAGGGCTCGTTCTACGGTGACCTGCACGCTTACGGTAAACAGGGCGTGCGCTTCTTTACCGAAACCAAGACGGTGACCAGCCGCTGGTTCGATGAAGACTCCGTAGCCGGAGCAAATATGACCATTCAGTTGAAATAAGAAGGGTGACGGCCCTGTAGAGCCTGTTTTACGAGCTCGCGAGCTAGAGTCCGGCAAGGCGCTACGTAGTAACAGCCTCCGGCTGGTTAAAACGGTGAGGAAGCGGAGTGTACTTTTGTACATGAGCACTCCGAGGCTGTTTTTAACGCAGCAGGGCCGACGCGCAGCAGCTCGTAAACAGGTTCTTAGACCAATAGACGATCTCAACAATTAGTCCAATGGCGTAAAAAGTTCTCCGAGTTCCAACAACAAGAACAAGGAGAACTGCCATGCAACGATTGACCACCGCCCTGGCCCTATGGGCCGGGCTTACTGCCTGTGCACAGGCGGCTGAGCCGATTACCCTCGGCCTCAACTACCCACGCACCGGCCCCTATAAGGAAGAAGGATTGGCACAGATGCGCGGAGCCTTGCTGGCCATCGACGAGCTCAACGCCCAGGGCGGAGTGCTCGGGCGGCCGCTGCGCCTGTCCAGCAAGGACACCGCGTCGCGTCCAGCCAAGGCAGTGAAGAACGTCGACAAACTGGCCAGCGAAGGCGCCGCCATGCTGTTTGGCGGATCAAGCAGCGCGGTGGCCATCGCCTCTGGCAAGCGTGCGGCGCAACATCGGCTGCTGTATTTCGGCACCCTTACCTACTCCAACGACACCACCGGCAAGGATGGCCACCGCTATATGTTCCGCGAGTGCAACAACGCCTGGATGAGCGCGCGGGTACTGGGCCAATACCTGAGCAAGAACCTGCCGAACAAGCGCTACTTCTATATCACCTCCGACTACACCTGGGGCCACACCACAGAGAGTTCGTTGCGCCGGACCACCGGCAGCGAAGACAGCGGCCAGCATCCGGGGCTCAAGGTGACCTTCCCCGGCGCCCGCCTGGCCGATTATCAGGATGCCCTGACCCAGGCCGCATCGAGCAATGCCGAAGTGCTGGCCCTGGTGCTGTTCGGTGAAGACCTGGTGCGCGCCATGCGCATCGCCAAGGATCTGGGCCTGACCGAGCGCATGCAGATCGTGGCGCCCAACCTGACCCAGAGCATGGTCGAGCAAGGCGGCCCTGGTTTGATGGAAGGCGTAATCGGTACTGAACCCTGGACCTGGCGCGTACCGGCGCTGGAGAAATCCGTGCGCGGCGAAGTCTTCGTCAAAACCTTCAGCGAGCGCTACGCGATGTACCCATCCAGCTCTGCCGCGTCGGCCTATAGCATCGTCTATCAATGGGCCGATGCCGCCAAACGGGCGAACAGCCTGGACAGCGAAGCGCTGATCAAGGCTCTGGAAGGCCACAGCTATCAGCTGCTTAAGGATCAACAAACCTGGCGCACCCTCGACCACCAGAACCTGCAGACGGTGTATGCCGTCAAGGTCAAAGCGCGTGCCGACGTGCTGAAAGACCCGCTCAAACAAGACTACTTTGAAATCGTCGATCGCCTCGACGCCACCCAAGCGGCACCCAGCCTCGCCGAATGGCAGGCCGAACGACGCGCCGCCGGGCAACCCCTGCCCCTGCAATGAGGACTTATGGATTTCGAACTCAGCGATGAACAACGCCTGCTGGTAGACAGCGCCCGCCAATTCGCCAGCCGTGAGCTGGCGCCGCATGCCGCCGACTGGGACCGCGACCACCACTTCCCGCTGGATGTGATCAAGCGCGCCGCCGAGCAGGGCTACCTAGCGCTGTATATCAATGAAGACGATGGCGGCCTGGGCCTGTCCCGGCTGTCGGCCTCGCTGATTTTCGAACAGCTGTCGGCCGGCTGCATCGCCACCACGGCGTTTTTGACCATCCACAATATGGCCTCGTGGATGCTCGCCTCCTTCGCCGACCAGGCGCTGAAAGATGCCTGGCTGCCGCGTCTGGTCAGCGGTGAACTGCTGGCCTCCTACTGCCTGACCGAGCCGGACGCTGGCTCCGACGCCGCGCACCTGCGCACCCGCGCCAAGCGCGATGGCGACGACTACGTGCTGGACGGCAGCAAGTGCTTTATCTCCGGCGCTGGAAGTACGGATGTGCTGATCGTGATGGCGCGCACCGGCGAGGAAAGCGGCGCCAAGGGCGTGTCCTGCTTCCTGGTGCCGGCCGAGGCCGAGGGCGTGAAGTACGGGCGTAACGAATTGAAGATGGGCTGGCGCGCCCAGCCGACCCGCACCATCACCTTTGAAGGCGTGCGTATACCGGCGGGCAACCGCATCGGGCCTGAGGGCCAGGGCTTTGTCTACGCGATGAAGGGCCTGGATGGCGGACGCATCAATATCGCCAGCTGCTCGCTGGGCGCGGCACAAGCGGCGCTGGAGCAGTCGCTGCGCTACGTCGAGGAACGCAAGCAGTTCGGCAAGCCGCTGAGCGACTTCCAGTCCCTGCAGTTCAAGCTCGCCGACATGCTCACTGATCTGACCGCCAGTCGGCAGATGGTGCGCCTGGCCGCACACAAGCTGGACCACGGCCACAGCGAAGCCAGCCTGTATTGCGCCATGGCCAAGCGTTTTGCCACCGATCACTGCTTCAACCTGTGCAACGAGGCACTGCAACTGCACGGCGGCTACGGTTACCTCAACGACTACCCGCTGGAGCGCTGGGTGCGTGACAGCCGCGTGCACCAGATACTCGAAGGCACCAACGAGATCATGCGGGTGATTATCGCCCGCCGCCTGCTGGATCAGGGCGGCATGCTGGATCACTTGCTGTAACCCTTTGCCTAGGCGGGTATACCCGCCCTGTATGACTGATATGAGGACGCCCATGAGCAACGCCATTGAAGCCTACAACCCCGGCGTATTTGACCTGACCCACAAGCTCACCGTGGAAAAGCACGGCCATACCGCGCTGATCACCATCAACCAGCCACCGGCCAACACCTGGGACCGCGACTCGCTGATCGGCCTCAAGCTGCTGGTTGAACACCTCAACCGCGACGATGACATCTACGCCCTGGTGATTACCGGACAGGGCGGCAAATTCTTCAGCGCCGGGGCCGACCTCAAGCTGTTCGCCGATGGCGACAAGGCCCGCGCCCGTGAAATGGCCCGCCGTTTCGGCGAAGCCTTCGAGGCGCTGCGTGATTTCCGTGGCGTATCGATTGCCGCGATCAACGGCTACGCCATGGGCGGCGGCCTGGAATGTGCCCTGGCCTGCGATATTCGTATCGCCGAGCGCCAGGCGCAAATGGCCCTGCCGGAAGCCACGGTCGGTCTGCTGCCCTGTGCCGGCGGCACCCAGCACCTGAGCTGGCTGATCGGCGAAGGCTGGGCCAAGCGCATGATCCTCTGCGGCGAACGGGTGGATGCAGAAACCGCAATGCGTATCGGCCTGGTCGAGCAGGTGGTCGACAGCGGCGAAGCCCGTGGCCACGCCCTGCTGTTGGCGGCCAAGGTTGCGCGGCAAAGCCCGGTGGCGGTGCGCACTATCAAACCGCTGATCCAGGGTGCCCGCGAACGCAGCCCGAATACCTGGCTGAGTGAAGAGCGCGAGCGCTTTGTCGACCTGTTCGACGCCGACGACACCCGCGAAGGGGTCAACGCCTTCCTGGAAAAACGCGACCCGCAGTGGCGCAATAAATAATCCGCAGGATGACAACCACGATGAATGTGCAATTCGAAGAACGCCCAGCCCAACACGGCATGCGCATTGGCATCGCCAGCCTGGATGCCGAAAAAAGCCTCAACGCCCTGTCGCTGCCAATGATCGAAGCGCTGGATGCCAAGCTCAAAGCCTGGGCGGACGACCCGAGCATCGCCTGCGTAATGCTGCGCGGTAACGGCCCTAAAGCCTTCTGCGCCGGCGGCGATGTGGTGCAACTGGTGCATCAGTGCCGCGAGCATCCGGGCGAAATCCCGCCCCTGGCGCGACGCTTCTTTGCCGACGAATACCGCCTCGACCATCGCATCCATACCTACCCGAAACCCTTTATCTGCTGGGTTCACGGCCATGTGCTGGGCGGCGGCATGGGCCTGATGCAGGGCGCTGGTATCCGCATCGTCACCCCAGGCAGCCGCCTGGGCATGCCGGAAGTGAATATCGGCCTGTACCCGGATGTCGGCGGCAGCTGGTTCCTCGCGCGCCTGCCGGGCAAGCTCGGCCTGTTTCTCGGCCTGACCGCCAGCAGTATCAACGCTAAAGATGCGCTGGATCTGGACCTGGCTGACCGCGTCCTGCTCGACAGCCAGCAGGACGAGCTGCTTACTGGTTTAGCCCAGATCAACTGGCAGGACCAAAGCGCGCAACAACTGCACAGCCTGCTCAAGGCCCTGGAAAACCAGGCACTCGCCGAACTGCCAGAAGCCCAGTGGCTACCGCGCCGCGCGCGCATCGACGAATTGCTCGACAGTGCAGACCTGCCCCACGCCTGGAATGCCATCAGCGCCTTGCACAGCGGCAGCGACCTGCTACTGGCCCGCGCTGCCAAGACCTTGGCCGGCGGCTGCCCGCTAACCGGGCACCTGGTGTGGGAGCAGATCAAGCGCGCCAAACATCAGTCCCTGGCCGAAGTATTCCAGATGGAATACGCCATCAGCCTGAACTGCTGCCGCCACCCGGAATTCCCCGAAGGCGTGCGCTCGCGACTGATCGACAAGGATCACGCGCCGCGCTGGCATTGGCCGGATGTGACGAGCATTCCGCAGCAGGTAATCGACGCACACTTCGCCCCAGCCTGGGACGGCGAACATCCACTGGCCGATTTGTAAGGCATATCGATGTAGGAACGGGGGAAACGCCTAGTTCCATGCCAGTACGTAGGGTGGATGACGCCTTTTTCATCCACCGACAAGACCGCAGCCGGTGGATGGGTGAAGCGTCATCCACCCTACCCCGCTGCATACCACCACCTGCACGAGAGTTATTCAGCGCGACAGGAGCATAACAATGACAACAATCGCTTTTATCGGCCTCGGCCATATGGGCCTGCCCATGGCCCGCAACCTGCTCAAGGCCGGCTTCAACCTGAGAGCCTTCGACCTGCTGCAAGCGGCCGTCGAAGACCTGGTCAAGGACGGCGCGCAGGCCGCCTGCAGCGCCCTGGATGCCGTGCAGGATGCCGAGGTGGTGATCAGCATGCTGCCCGCCAGCCGGCATGTTGAAGGCCTGTACCTGGGGGATAAAGGCCTGCTGAGCGCGCTCAAACCCGGCAGCCTGGTGCTGGAATGCTCAACCATCTCCCCTGAAGTCGCACGCAAGGTGCATCAGGCGGCCAGCGCGCGCGGTATAGAACTGCTTGACGCACCGGTATCCGGTGGCACCGCCGGTGCGGCAGCAGGCACCCTGACCTTTATGATCGGCGGCGCGGCAACCACGCTGGAAAAAGCCCGGGCGATCTTCGAGGCCATGGGCAAGAACATCTTCCATGCCGGCCCCGATGGCGCAGGCCAGGTGGCCAAGGTGTGCAACAACCAGGTGCTGGCGGTGCAGATGATCGCCACCGCCGAAGCCATGGCCATGGGCGTGGCTAACGATCTGGAGCCCGCAGTACTGGCCGAGATCATGCGCCAGAGTTCAGGCGGCAACTGGACGCTGGAGAAGTACAACCCCTGGCCCGGCGTGATGGAAAATGCACCGGCTTCCAAAGGCTACAGCGGCGGCTTTATGGCCGAGCTGATGGCCAAAGACCTCGGCCTCGCCCAGGAAGCCGCTCAAACCAGCGGCAGCAGCACGCCCATGGGCGCGCTGGCCTTGCAGCTGTATCGCCTGCTGCTCAAGCAAGGTAAAGGCAAGCAGGACTTCTCAGTGGTGCAGCAGCTGTTTGTTGAGTAGGTGTATGCCGTATGCGGGCCATGCCCGTAAGCCTTCATGCGCGACTACAGGCTGCTCTACATCGACAAATGGCTAACCTCTGCAGACAACAAAAAGCCGCAGCGAGCTGCGGCTTTTCTATTTAGCGCGTCCACCACTCAGCGCTCGCGCAAGGCCTCAGAGCGCGCACGAAGAATTGGTTTAAGCAAGTAACTGAGCACGCTCTTCTGTAAGCGCTCCATAGACCCCACCTCCCTCTGGAGAGGTTTTGCGTTTTACAGTGGCGTCGTTGGTTGGCAGTTCCAAGGCAGCAGCGCTTCGTAGGCTTCAACGCTGTTGGCCAGCGGCAGGCGTTCGAGGACATGGCGCAGCCAGGCGTAGGGCTCCTGGCCATTGGTCTTGGCGGTTTCCACCAGGCTGTAGAGTTGGGCGCTGGCGGTCGCGCCTTTCGGCGTGTCGCTGAACAGCCAGTTCTTGCGACCTATGACGAAGGGCCGGATCGCGCGCTCGGCAGCGTTGTTATCGATCGGCAGGTGGCCAGCCTCGATGTAGCGTTCGAGTCGGCTCCAGTTGCTCGCCAGGTAGTTCACTGCTTTGCCCAGGGCATTCTGCGCCGTGACCTGCGGCTGGGTTTTCTCCAGCCAGGTCTTGAGCTGATCGAGGAGCGGTAGGCTGTGCTGCTGGCGGCCCCGGTAGCGCTGTTCATCGCTGGCATCCTTAAGTTCGCGCTCGATGCCGTAGAGCTTGTTGATCATCCCCAACGCGATGTCGGCACGCCCGGTTTTGCCCTTCGGTTGCACCTTTTGCGCTTCGACGAACTTGCGCCGCGCATGCGCCCAGCAGGCCAGGCGCTCAACACCTTGTTGTGCGGCCACGGCGTTGTAGCCGGCGTAATCGTCGGTCATCAGGTAGCCGCGATAACCGTCGAGCAGGCGCAGCGGCACCTCCTGCGCGCGGCTGGTTGTGTAGTCGAAGAGGATCACCGGTTTGCCAGGCGGGCCACCGGTCTGCACCCACATCCAGGAGTGGCTGCTCGGATCGCGCCCAGGCTCCTTGAGCACCTGCACGCGGGTTTCATCGCAGTGGATCACCGGACTGTCCAGCAGCCTGTCGCGCATCAGGTTGAGCAACGGTTGTAGCAGTTCGCCGCACTGGATCACCCAGCGCGCCAGGGTCTGCCGGGGGATGTCGATGCCATGGCGACTGAGCATCTTTTCGAAGCGATACAGTGGGATGCCGTCGGCGTATTTGCTGGTCAGCAGCATCGCCAGCACGCTCGGGCTGGCCAGGCTTTTCTCGATCAGTTGGGCCGGTTTGTCAGCGGTGACCGGCGCGCTTTCGCAGGCCTTGCAGGCATAGGTCTTGCGAATGTGGCGGATCACCTGAACCTGCATCGGGATGATTTCCAGCTGCTCGCTGGTTTCTTCGCCGATGGCCTGCTTGCGGCAACCGCATTCGCAGGTCAGTTCGTGTTCGGGCAGTTCGTGGATGACCTCGACACGCGGTAGTTCGGCCGGTAACGGCTTGCGCTTGCCGCGGCGCTTGGTCGGCGCAACGACTTCTTCCTCGACCTCAGCGGCCGGAGCTTCAGCCGCCGCTTCGGCCAGGCTTTCCGCTTCGTTGAACATCTCTAGCTGCGGTGAATCCGGGTCGCTGCTCTGCTCGGATTTACGGCCGAACAGGCGCTGGATCAACAGCGCGTTTTGTTCGCGCAGGCGCTCGATCTGCCCATCCTTGTCCTTGGCCAATTCCTGCGCCGACGACAACACCTCAGCGAGCAATTGCTTGAGCGCGGCGGGGTCATCAGGAAGGGTTTCGGGCACAGAAATCATGCCGTGGATTATACCGGCTCAGGTGACGAACCTAGGGGTCAAAACCTGGTGCGGCCGGTTGCGCCACAGGTCGATACCGTCCAACAACCAGTTCAACTCCTGGGCCGTCAGCACGATCGCATCTTCGCCAGGTTCCGGATGCGACTTGAAGCGTTCAGCCTCCAATCGCTTGAGCCACAGGCAAAAGCCGTTGCGCTCCCAATACAAAATCTTCACCCGGCTGCGCGCGCGGTTGAGGAAGACGAACAGCACCGGGTCGAACACCGCCACCTTGATATCCAGCTCGACCAGGGCGGCCAGGCCATCGATGGATTTTCGGAAATCCACCGGCTTGGGGTATAGATAGACTTTTTCGACTTTGGCGTCGGGGCGCATCATGACGGCTGGCTCCAGAAAGAAATTGGAGCTCAGCATTGGCTGGCCTGCGGATCATTTGTAGATGAGGTTTATGGAGCGCTTACGCTCTTCTTGCCAGTGATGATATCCACCGAAGCAACCATGCCGGGAATGATTAACAGCGGGTGCTCATCGCTACCCAGATGACTCTTGTTGGTACGCAGCTTGATCACATAAAAGCTGTTGCCATCATCATCGGTCACCGTGTCAGCACCGATCTGTTCGAGTTCAGCCTTGAGCCCGCCATAAATGGTGTAGTCATAGGCGGTGAACTTGACCATGGCCTCCTGCCCCGGATGCAGGAAGGCGATGTCCTGCGGACGAATCCGCGCCTCGACCAGCAGGTTCTCACCCAGCGGCACGATTTCCACCAGGTCGCTACCCGGCTGGATCACCCCGCCGATGGTGGTGACCAGTAGTTGTTTAACGATGCCGCGTACCGGCGAGATCACCAGAGTGCGGTTGACCCGATCTTCCAGCGCCTTGCCGGTTGACTGGATTTTGCTCAGCTCGGTGCGCGCCTCGTTGAGCTCGGTCAGCGCCTCGCTGCGAAAACGCCCACGGGTTTCATCGATCTTGCGCTCGACTTCCTTGATCGCCGACTCGGCGCGCGGTATCGCCAGAGTAGTGGCCTCCAGCTGGCCGCGCGCCTCCACTTCGGCACGTTTGAGGCGCAGTACCTCCACCTGGGAAATTGCGCCTTGGGCCACCAGAGGCTCAGACATCTGCACTTCCTGACGCAGCAAACTGAGGCTATTGCGGAACTGCCCCTGCTTGGAGGCAAACTCGCGCAGTTCCTGTTGGCGCTGAATCAACTGCTCTTCCAGGCCAGCTACTTCATCGAGCAATTGCTGTTTGCGGCTGTTGAATAACTGAATTTCGTTATCCGCCTGCCTCGGCACCTTCTCGCGCACTTCATCGGCCACCACCAGCTCGCGGTCCTGCACTTCGGCGCTCAGACGCTCCACGCGCAGCAGTAGGGCCAGGCGATCGGCCTCGGTTTCGCCGACGTTGGAGGCAAAGCGCGTGTCATCGAGGCGTAACAGCGGATCGCCCGCGTCGACAATCTGCCCTTCACGAACAAACAGCTCGGCGACGATGCCGCCTTCAAGGTTCTGGATTTTCTGCAGCCGCGAGGACGGAATCGCCTTGCCATCGCCACGGGTCACTTCATCGACCACGGCGAAGTTAGCCCACAGCAGGCAGAACACTACAAAGGCAATCAAGCCCCAGATGGTGAGCCGCACCACCCTTGGAGCGTCTTCGATCAACGCCTTGTTGACCTCCGGCAGCGGTTCATCACCCAGCTCATCGTGACTGCCGAAATAGGCGGCAACAGCCTGACGCAGGCTCCTTTTCTCAGGCGCTTTAGCTGACACTGATCTGCCCCTTCTTCAGCGCTTCCATCACACTACTTTTTGGCCCGTCGGCGATGATCTGCCCACGGTCGACAATGACCAGCCGGTCAACCAGGCTAAGCATCGAGGCGCGGTGCGTCACCAGCAGCAGGGTCTTGGTGCCAATCACCGCAGACAAGCGCTGCTTGAGGCGTTCTTCGCCGGTGTTATCCATGGCACTGGTTGGTTCATCAAGCAGCAGAATCGGCGGGTCGAGCAATAGCGCGCGCGCCAGGGCGACGTTCTGCCGCTGACCGCCAGACAGGTTCTGCCCGCGTTCACCGACCTGCAGCTCGTAGCCTTTCGGATGCAGTCGGGCGAATTCGTGCACGCCAGCCAGTTCGGCGGCCTGCAACACCAGTTCGTCTTCGACATAACGCGCGCCGGACACCAGGTTGTCGCGCAGGGTGCCGCTGAACAGCTGAATATCCTGCGGCACATAGCCGATGTTGTGGCGTAGATCGCTGACATCCAGCTGGCGTACATCGATACCATCAACCAGCAAGCTGCCGCCATCGGGCTGATACAGACCGACGACCAGCTTGGCCAGCGAGCTTTTGCCCGAGCCACTGCGGCCGATAATGCCGATCTTCTCGCCGGGGCGAACCACCAAATTGATGCCCAACAGAGCGGCTTGCTGCTGATCCGGGTAATGGAATTCCAGCTGGCGGAACTCGATGGCGCCTTGCAGCGACTGGCGCTTGAGCGGGCGTTCGTCGGCGTGGCGTTCCTGCGGCAGCTCCATCATCTGGTTAACCGACTCAAGGGTCACCCGCGCCTGTTGATAGCGCGTAAGTAGGCCGGAAATCTGCGTCAACGGCCCCAGCGCGCGACTGCTGAGCATGTAACAGGCAATCAGCCCGCCCATGCTCAGGTTGCCGTCGATGATCTGGTACACGCCGAGCACGATCACCACCACACCCGCCAGTTGCTGCAGCAGCATGGTGGCGTTCATCGCCAGGCTGGAGAGCATGCGTGCGCGCAGCTCCAAACGGCTGAGGGTGCCGATGGTCTGTTCCCACAGGTACTGGCGCTCGCTCTCGGCGTTATTCACCTTGACCGCATCCAACCCGGCCAGGCTCTCGATCAGGCTCGACTGGCGCTCGCCAGCCAGGGCCATGGTGCGCTGCATGGTCTCGGCCAGCGGGCGCTGCAAGGCCCAGCCGATCAAGGCCACCAGTGGAAAGGCCAGCACCGGGATCCACACCAGATGGCCGCCGATCATGGCGATTACCGCGAGAATCAATAGGGTAAACGGCAGATCGATGACGCTGGCCAGGGTCAGCGAGGCGAGAAAGTCGCGCAGGCTCTGAAATTCGTGAATGTTCTGCGCAAAGCTGCCGACCCGCGCCGGGCGAAACTTCATGGCCATGCCGACGATGCGTTCGAACAGCGTCGCGGAGATGATCAGGTCAGTCTTCTTGCCGGCCAGATCGAGACACAGGCCGCGCAGGGTCTTCAGCAGCAGATCGAAAAAGAACACCCCGGTGATGCCAATCGCCAACACCCACAGAGTGGCTTCGGCCTGGTTGGGCACCACGCGGTCGTACACGCTCATCACAAACAGCGGCGTGGCCAGACCGATCAGATTGATCAGAAAGCTCGCCGCGATGGCATCGATATACAGCCAGCGCGAACGCTTGAGGGTGTCGCGAAACCAGGAGGTGGCGCGCGGGATCAGCTCGCCACGGTTGAAATCAAACTTGTGCTGCGGCTGGGCAAAAAACACCCGCCCGCTGTAATCCTCGGCCAGCGCCTCGGCACTGACGCGCACTTCGCCGCCCTCGCTTTCGCTGGGCATGATGCGCGCGCCCCTGGTCATCCCATCCCAGCAGAATGGCGCTGCGACCATCGTGCAGCAGCAAGGCTGGCATGGCCAAGGCCGGAATCTTTTCCAGGCCACGACGCAACCAGCGCCCCTGTAACCCCGCTCGCGCCGCCGCACGCGGCAGTAATTCGGCACTCAGACGCTGTTCAGGCAGCGGCAAACCTGCGGTGAGCATGGCGCGGCTTACCGACTTCTGGTGCAGCCCACACAGCGACAACAGGCTGTCGAGCAGAGGGTCGTCGTAGCGATCACGGGGATCGCTACGGGTTTGCATCGGGCTTGGGTCTACTGCCACTGGGTTTTACTCATCAACGACTGGGCTCAGTTCAGACCCGGCAAGTTGGCCTGGGCCTTGATCTCGTCCAGTGGTGCAGCGGCCATTGGCGCGACTACACCCTGGCTCTTGAGCAGGGAGCCCATGGTGGCCTTGATCCGGTACTGAGTAAACAGCTCGGTGTAACGCACTTCCTCAAGACGGCGCGAAGCGGTAAACAACTCGTTTTCACTGTCGAGCAAATCCAGCAGGGTACGGTCGCCCAAACTGAACTGCTTCTGATAGGACTCGCGCACGCGGCTGCTGTAGTCAACGTACTGTTGGGCAATCGGCAACTGCTGGCGAGCATTCTCCAAGGCATTCCAGGCCAGGCCAAGGTCTTCATTTAATACGCGTAGAGCGTTGTTGCGAATGTCCATGGCCTGATTGGTCTGATAGGCCTTGGACTGCAGATCGGCCTTGTTGCTGCCACCGGCGAACAGGTTGTAGCGCATGCGCAGCATGGCCTGCCACTCGTTGCTATGACCGCTGACGCCATCGACATTGTTGTCCATACCGCGCGACAGCTCGGCATCAAAGCGCGGGTAAAAACTCGACTTAGCGGCTTCGTACTGCTGCTCACTGGCCTGCACATCGGCCTCGGCCGAACTCAGGAACGGGTTGTTGGCGAGCATTTCCTGGCGCGCTGCTGGCAGGCTTTCCGGCAGATGACCCGCCAAACCGGGCGGCGGGCTCAACTCGCTGGCATCACGACCAACCACGCTGAAATAGTTGACCCGTGCATCCGCCAGGTTGGTCTGTTCGGTAATCAGGTTGTTACGGGCCTGGGCCAGACGCGCCTCGGCCTGATCGAGGTCAGCCGTGCGCCCTACTCCACTCTGGCTACGCAGGGTGATCTGGTCATAAATACGTTCGTGGCTGGCCAGGTTGCTCTCGGCCAGACGCACCAGTTCCTGACGGGTCAGCACATCCAGATAAACCTGTGCCACCGTCAGCGCGGTACGCTCGGAAGTGCCCAGCAATTCATAGGCACGTGCATTTACCGTGGCACGCTGGCGACCGACTTCACTGCTGGTAGCAAAGCCGTCAAACACCATCTGCTGCAAACGCAGGCTAGACTCACCGCGAGTCAGGGTTTCAGTATTGTGATTCTGCCCACGAGTGCCTGGGCTGTCGGTGCCTTCACGGCCATAACCTGCCAACAGATCAACTCGCGGCAGGTAACCGCCTTTAGCGGCTTTCATCTGTTCTTCAACCGACAAACGCGCATGAATCCCAGCCTGAACCTCCGGATGCACCTCAAGGGCACTTTGCATGGCCTCATTAAGCGTTTGGCCATGAGCAGCCATCGATACCGCAAGAGCAAGAGGGAACAGTGCAAAAAAGCGCATTAAATGAAATTCCTTTCAGGCTGGGCTAGTGACTTAGAACAACGAAGAGGCGACGCGCTTGACGCAGGATACATAAACAGCCGACAAAGCGTGATGCGCATCACATCACGAACAAACCAATATCAAAGTGCCATCAGCGCGCGCATTGTTTAGGATGGTCTGAAAAAGACTTCCTGATTTTGGCAAAATATCCGCACTCCACCCGCCGAGTTTTCCGATGAAGCAGATGACCTTCGCCGACGCCGAGTACGCCGGCAAGCGCAAGCAGACCCGCAAAGAATTGTTCCTGATCGAGATGGATCGGGTAGTGCCATGGAAAGGGTTGATCGCTTTGATCGAGCCGCATTATCCAAAGGGTGAAGGCGGCCGACCGTCCTATCCGCTGATGGCGATGCTGCGAGTGCATCTGATGCAAAACTGGTTCGGTTACAGCGATCCGGCGATGGAAGAGGCGCTGTACGAGACCACCATCCTACGCCAGTTTGCCGGGCTGACTCTGGAGCGCATTCCTGACGAAACCACCATCCTCAACTTCCGCCGCTTGCTGGAAAAACACGAACTGGCTGCCGGCATCCTGGCCGTGATCAATGGCTACCTGGGTGACCGTGGTTTGTCGCTGCGCCAAGGCACCATCGTCGATGCCACGCTGATCAACGCGCCGAGTTCAACCAAGAACAAGAACGGTAAGCGTGACCCTGAGATGCACTCAACCAAGAAAGGCAATCAGTATTACTGTAAGCGCTCCATAAACCTCATCTACAAATGATCCGCAGGCCAGCCAATGCTGAGCTCCAATTTCTTTCTGGAGCCAGCCGTCATGATGCGCCCCGACGCCAAAGTCGAAAAAGTCTATCTATACCCCAAGCCGGTGGATTTCCGAAAATCCATCGATGGCCTGGCCGCCCTGGTCGAGCTGGATATCAAGGTGGCGGTGTTCGACCCGGTGCTGTTCGTCTTCCTCAACCGCGCGCGCAGCCGGGTGAAGATTTTGTATTGGGAGCGCAACGGCTTTTGCCTGTGGCTCAAGCGATTGGAGGCTGAACGCTTCAAGTCGCATCCGGAACCTGGCGAAGATGCGATCGTGCTGACGGCCCAGGAGTTGAACTGGTTGTTGGACGGTATCGACCTGTGGCGCAACCGGCCGCACCAGGTTTTGACCCCTAGGTTCGTCACCTGAGCCGGTATAATCCACGGCATGATTTCTGTGCCCGAAACCCTTCCTGATGACCCCGCCGCGCTCAAGCAATTGCTCGCTGAGGTGTTGTCGTCGGCGCAGGAATTGGCCAAGGACAAGGATGGGCAGATCGAGCGCCTGCGCGAACAAAACGCGCTGTTGATCCAGCGCCTGTTCGGCCGTAAATCCGAGCAGAGCAGCGACCCGGATTCACCGCAGCTAGAGATGTTCAACGAAGCGGAAAGCCTGGCCGAAGCGGCGGCTGAAGCTCCGGCCGCTGAGGTCGAGGAAGAAGTCGTTGCGCCGACCAAGCGCCGCGGCAAGCGCAAGCCGTTACCGGCCGAACTACCGCGTGTCGAGGTCATCCACGAACTGCCCGAACACGAACTGACCTGCGAATGCGGTTGCCGCAAGCAGGCCATCGGCGAAGAAACCAGCGAGCAGCTGGAAATCATCCCGATGCAGGTTCAGGTGATCCGCCACATTCGCAAGACCTATGCCTGCAAGGCCTGCGAAAGCGCGCCGGTCACCGCTGACAAGCCGGCCCAACTGATCGAGAAAAGCCTGGCCAGCCCGAGCGTGCTGGCGATGCTGCTGACCAGCAAATACGCCGACGGCATCCCACTGTATCGCTTCGAAAAGATGCTCAGTCGCCATGGCATCGACATCCCCCGGCAGACCCTGGCGCGCTGGGTGATCCAGTGCGGCGAACTGCTACAACCGTTGCTCAACCTGATGCGCGACAGGCTGCTGGACAGTCCGGTGATCCACTGCGATGAAACCCGCGTGCAGGTGCTCAAGGAGCCTGGGCGCGATCCGAGCAGCCACTCCTGGATGTGGGTGCAGACCGGTGGCCCGCCTGGCAAACCGGTGATCCTCTTCGACTACACAACCAGCCGCGCGCAGGAGGTGCCGCTGCGCCTGCTCGACGGTTATCGCGGCTACCTGATGACCGACGATTACGCCGGCTACAACGCCGTGGCCGCACAACAAGGTGTTGAGCGCCTGGCCTGCTGGGCGCATGCGCGGCGCAAGTTCGTCGAAGCGCAAAAGGTGCAACCGAAGGGCAAAACCGGGCGTGCCGACATCGCGTTGGGGATGATCAACAAGCTCTACGGCATCGAGCGCGAACTTAAGGATGCCAGCGATGAACAGCGCTACCGGGGCCGCCAGCAGCACAGCCTACCGCTCCTCGATCAGCTCAAGACCTGGCTGGAGAAAACCCAGCCGCAGGTCACGGCGCAGAATGCCCTGGGCAAAGCAGTGAACTACCTGGCGAGCAACTGGAGCCGACTCGAACGCTACATCGAGGCTGGCCACCTGCCGATCGATAACAACGCTGCCGAGCGCGCGATCCGGCCCTTCGTCATAGGTCGCAAGAACTGGCTGTTCAGCGACACGCCGAAAGGCGCGACCGCCAGCGCCCAACTCTACAGCCTGGTGGAAACCGCCAAGACCAATGGCCAGGAGCCCTACGCCTGGCTGCGCCATGTCCTCGAACGCCTGCCGCTGGCCAACAGCGTTGAAGCCTACGAAGCGCTGCTGCCTTGGAACTGCCAACCAACGACGCCACTGTAAAACGCAAAACCTCTCCAGAGGGAGGTGGGGTCTATGGAGCGCTTACGTATTACTTCGGCATGAAGGCGCACATCGGGGTGGATGACGAGTCTGGCTTGGTGCACAGCGTGGTGGGTACTGCCGCCAACGTGGCGGATGTCACCCAGGTCGATAAGCTGCTGCACGGCGAGGAAAACATGGTGGGGGCCGATGCCGGATATACCGGTGTCGAGAAGCGCCCCGAGCATGAGGGCCGTCAAGTGATCTGGCAGGTTGCAGCACGGCGTAGCACTTACAAGAAACTCGGTAAGCGCAGCGCGCTGTACAAAGCCAAGCGCAAAATCGAGAAGGCCAAGGCCCAAGTGCGAGCCAAGGTCGAGCATCCGTTTCGGGTGATCAAGCGTCAGTTCGGTTATGTGAAGACGCGCTTCCGTGGCCTGGTCAAAAACACGGCGCAACTGGTGACTTTATTCGCGCTGTCAAATCTGTGGATGGCGCGCCGACATTTACTGACGAATGCAGGAGAGGTGCGCCCGTAATGCTGGAAATGGCTGCCGCGAGGTGCTCGCGGCGGCTAAAAACACAGAAATGAGCCGGTAATCTGATCGTTTTTGATCGATTTATCACTTTCGAAATCAGCAGAGGCTGACGTCAGCCAGAAATGCATGGCTACTTCAGAGGATCCTTGAAACAATAGGCCGGCAGATAGAAAAACACCGGCGCAAGGCCGGTGTTTTGGGGTTATGCCTGGGAAAAAACCGTGGTTTGTCCCCAGTTTACTCGGGCTTGCTAGAAATTAATCGTGGTCTGTCCCCGATTGCCCTCAAACCGTTCGCTTCGCTCACTGGGACGGGCTAAAGCCCGCCCCTTAACCAAACGTTATGTTTTTAGGACATTTATGAAAATCAATCAAAGTGTTGAAGCGGGTCAGGCAGTATATACAAAAAATACACTTTCTATTTATGACTTGTGGGTTCTTGGATTTTCAAATTCTTTTTTGTGGAAGTGCCCAACCAATAAACTGAGAGATACATTTAAAAACCATTCAACTGTAAATCATCTTGATGTTGGTGTTGGTTCCGGATATTACCTTGATAAATGTTTATCTAACATTGAAAGAAGAGTTGCATTATTAGATCTGAATATGAATAGCTTAAACGCTGCTGCTACTCGCATTAGCAGGTTCAATCCTGAGATATACTGTGGTAACGCATTAGAGCCATTAAACACTCAGTGTGAAAAATTCGATTCTATAAGTGTTAACTATTTACTGCATTGTCTCCCAGGATGTTTGCAAGAAAAAGGTATTATGTTTAAACACCTAGAGAAGCTACTCAATGATAAAGGTGTATTATTTGGTAGTACCATTTTAGGCAAGGACTCAAATTATGGTTATTTTGCTGGTAAATTAATGGCTTTATATAATAAAAAAGGTATTTTTGATAATTCCTCTGATGACTTACCAAGCTTAGAGTCATCACTTAACCAGTATTTTCAAAACGTAAACATAACGATTGTAGGTTGTGTTGCTATTTTCTACGCACAAAAAATATAACAAGCAATTCAACAAGGACAAAAAACAGTTGGCTTTTGCTCCTTCGTCGCCATTTTAGCTAACAATTTTTTGCCTGTTAATTGGGCGTTAGCCTCTATTAAAGGCGCATAACCTTTTTTACTTGGAGAAAATTATGATTAAAGATGAAAGTGAAACTGTTGTTTTAGATGCAGTAAATGCGGCCAGCGCGAAGTGGAAACATGCTTTTAATTCCGGCGATGCTGCTGGTTGTGCAGCTCAGTATGAAGACAATGCTGTAATGAAGGCAAAACCGTTCGGCATATTTACAGGGACCGCTGAAATTCAAGGTTTTTGGCAAAAACTAATCAATGATGGTTTCTCAGACGTAGATTATATTGACCCAAAAATAGAAGTGATTGATGCCACCAGTGCAGTATTAGCGTCTGGTTGGAAGATGAACAATGCCTCTGGGGTTATCACCAGAGAGTTTTGGGTTTTGCAGTCCGACGGAACGGCAAAGTTACGCGAAGACAATTTCGAGGCACAAGGCTAACAAGCGCATGCAGTCGGACAAAGTGCCCGCTACGCGTGCACTTTGCCGCTGATGCGAGCGTTAGCGAGCGTCTGCTCCGGGTCGAATCCGCCCCTTCGTGAACGGCTGCTGTCGACCCATAGCGGTCATTGCCTAACGTTTGAATTCACCGGCCTGCGCGGCTGTTTGCGCAGGTCCGGTGGAATGATGGGTTGGGCGCTCTTTGTCATATTGCATCAATTCAACCGGGGCACCATTTACTTCGATAAAAGCTACCGTCAATCCTTCGCTTGGGCTATTGGGAGCAATCAGGATTTTCTGCCCTTCAATCGCGGTAGACAGATCATCTGTCACGAAAGCGACATGAGGCACCGATTTGACCAAGTCGGGGTATGGGGCATCCGCCCAGTATCTTTGCCACTGGATGCCAAACGGATTGTTGAGGTGGTCGCTAACCGTCATCTTCAAGTGAGGTAGATCGATCTCGCCTTCGAACCGTTCCGTTGTAGGAATGCCAATGTGGTTGTATTTCATCTTTAGTTACCTGGATTCAATTGCTGTGCCCAACGCCTTAATAACTGGCGTGTAGGTTAGTGTTGTTTTTGCGTCTTTTTCTTTTGCAAAAACGATGACAACCGTAATACGCCCAGTTGATTAACTTGTTATGTGCTAAATCTCTAGCCATGTTATAGAGTTATCTTTATTTTTTATTTTTAATTCTGGATTTTTAAGAATAATATTTGAAAATTTATTTGGATCTGAGAATACGAGAAATTCAGTTTCATGGGTATTACATTCACCGAATAAAAGACGGAACTCTCGCTGGTAGGAATAATCTATTGATTTACATAGACTTCCCCAATGCGACTTATCTGCACTATATTCCACCTCATCACAAACCATAGGTAAAGGGCTGAGCTCTTCTATAAGATCAAGGAAGCCGGCTATAGATGGAGCCGGTATGAAAGCAAATAGCTCCCCAAATTCACGTTTCATTCTCACTATATCAAGTTTTAATTGATCTAACGACTTCTCGTTTTGAGGTAACCTTAAGCTAAACCAACAATGCATCCATGAATCTTTATCGGCTTTATTACGAACTGTTAACGAAGTGTGTTCTGTTATTCTACGATCATTTATATGTAAAATTATTTCATCATCTTTTCTACTCTTTCTGTAAGAAAAGTTACAACTTTCAAATTTATCAGAAATCCCTTTTTGTTCATCCAGCCTGTAAACCTCAGGTGGTGTGCAATAGAAGGTTCCATTGACTAATTTATCCAAAAACTCTTCATTTCTAAAAAATTTGATGAGCCCAATAAGTTGATTTGATTGCATACATCCTCCTTGGCACATAACGTTTGGTTAAGGGGCGGGCTTTAGCCCGTCCCAGTGAGCGCAGCGAACGGTTTGAACCGCTAGTTAGACGCTGTGCTGAGCCGTGCACATAGAATGCTAAAAAGTTATGGCCCCCAGCCTTGAACACGAAAATTACTCTTTTGTTTTAACCTGCTCTAGATAACGCCTTAAGCCCTTTGCAAGACTTCCATCTTCGATATAGAAGATATTCTCGGCTGTGGGCTCACGCATACGGGCTGCATTCATAATTAGTTGACCAAGCCGTAGATCCGGATTGTCCTGCCAAACTTCACGAATTAATTCCAGCATCTCGTCGATGCGTTCTGGGTCTCTCATGTTGTAAGCGCCTAACAGTGATTAGACCGAATTCGGCTATAACGGAATAGTACCGCGTTCGTTATAACGTAAGCGCTCCATAAACCTCATCTACAAATGATCCGCAGGCCAGCCAATGCTGAGCTCCAATTTCTTTCTGGAGCCAGCCGTCATGATGCGCCCCGACGCCAAAGTCGAAAAAGTCTATCTATACCCCAAGCCGGTGGATTTCCGAAAATCCATCGATGGCCTGGCCGCCCTGGTCGAGCTGGATATCAAGGTGGCGGTGTTCGACCCGGTGCTGTTCGTCTTCCTCAACCGCGCGCGCAGCCGGGTGAAGATTTTGTATTGGGAGCGCAACGGCTTTTGCCTGTGGCTCAAGCGATTGGAGGCTGAACGCTTCAAGTCGCATCCGGAACCTGGCGAAGATGCGATCGTGCTGACGGCCCAGGAGTTGAACTGGTTGTTGGACGGTATCGACCTGTGGCGCAACCGGCCGCACCAGGTTTTGACCCCTAGGTTCGTCACCTGAGCCGGTATAATCCACGGCATGATTTCTGTGCCCGAAACCCTTCCTGATGACCCCGCCGCGCTCAAGCAATTGCTCGCTGAGGTGTTGTCGTCGGCGCAGGAATTGGCCAAGGACAAGGATGGGCAGATCGAGCGCCTGCGCGAACAAAACGCGCTGTTGATCCAGCGCCTGTTCGGCCGTAAATCCGAGCAGAGCAGCGACCCGGATTCACCGCAGCTAGAGATGTTCAACGAAGCGGAAAGCCTGGCCGAAGCGGCGGCTGAAGCTCCGGCCGCTGAGGTCGAGGAAGAAGTCGTTGCGCCGACCAAGCGCCGCGGCAAGCGCAAGCCGTTACCGGCCGAACTACCGCGTGTCGAGGTCATCCACGAACTGCCCGAACACGAACTGACCTGCGAATGCGGTTGCCGCAAGCAGGCCATCGGCGAAGAAACCAGCGAGCAGCTGGAAATCATCCCGATGCAGGTTCAGGTGATCCGCCACATTCGCAAGACCTATGCCTGCAAGGCCTGCGAAAGCGCGCCGGTCACCGCTGACAAACCGGCCCAACTGATCGAGAAAAGGCTGGCCAGCCCGAGCGTGCTGGCGATGCTGCTGACCAGCAAATACGCCGACGGCATCCCACTGTATCGCTTCGAAAAGATGCTCAGTCGCCATGGCATCGACATCCCCCGGCAGACCCTGGCGCGCTGGGTGATCCAGTGCGGCGAACTGCTACAACCGTTGCTCAACCTGATGCGCGACAGGCTGCTGGACAGTCCGGTGATCCACTGCGATGAAACCCGCGTGCAGGTGCTCAAGGAGCCTGGGCGCGATCCGAGCAGCCACTCCTGGATGTGGGTGCAGACCGGTGGCCCGCCTGGCAAACCGGTGATCCTCTTCGACTACACAACCAGCCGCGCGCAGGA
Organism: Pseudomonas anguilliseptica; assembly: GCF_900105355.1. NCBI lineage: Bacteria > Pseudomonadati > Pseudomonadota > Gammaproteobacteria > Pseudomonadales > Pseudomonadaceae > Pseudomonas > Pseudomonas anguilliseptica. The sequence goes on along the minus strand of NZ_FNSC01000002.1, from coordinate 14,835 downwards.
GGTGCCGCTGCGCCTGCTCGACGGTTATCGCGGCTACCTGATGACCGACGATTACGCCGGCTACAACGCCGTGGCCGCACAACAAGGTGTTGAGCGCCTGGCCTGCTGGGCGCATGCGCGGCGCAAGTTCGTCGAAGCGCAAAAGGTGCAACCGAAGGGCAAAACCGGGCGTGCCGACATCGCGTTGGGGATGATCAACAAGCTCTACGGCATCGAGCGCGAACTTAAGGATGCCAGCGATGAACAGCGCTACCGGGGCCGCCAGCAGCACAGCCTACCGCTCCTCGATCAGCTCAAGACCTGGCTGGAGAAACCCCAGCCGCAGGTCACGGCGCAGAATGCCCTGGGCAAAGCAGTGAACTACCTGGCGAGCAACTGGAGCCGACTCGAACGCTACATCGAGGCTGGCCACCTGCAGATCGATAACAACGCTGCCGAGCGCGCGATCCGGCCCTTCGTCATAGGTCGCAAGAACTGGCTGTTCAGCGACACGCCGAAAGGCGCGACCGCCAGCGCCCAACTCTACAGCCTGGTGGAAACCGCCAAGACCAATGGCCAGGAGCCCTACGCCTGGCTGCGCCATGTCCTCGAACGCCTGCCGCTGGCCAACAGCGTTGAAGCCTACGAAGCGCTGCTGCCTTGGAACTGCCAACCAACGACGCCACTGTAAAACGCAAAACCTCTCCAGAGGGAGGTGGGGTCTATGGAGCGCTTACGGACCGGCTAATGGGTGTCCCCGATTGTTTCCCGATAAAGTCTTCACCTATAAAGATGCGAGACCACGCGGATCAGGTAGACGCGCAGGTTTTCGCCTCCGATGGAGGCAGGACTGGTTGATCTTGCTTCCGGCCTCGATGCGCGGACAGTTGATCTTCGCTCACTCACCGCCAGTACTGACATCAAAGCCACTGCTTGGCGCTTCCTCCTTCAAGTCCTCGACGCCATGGCAGAAATGGCGCGGAAATTGATCCTGGAGCGAACAAAGGCCAGCCTTGAAGCGGCCGAGCTTTGCGTAAAGGCCGGGGGGCCGCCCTCCAGCTATTACCCATCCAATGTCCAAGGCGCCTATCCCCTTGCTGAGCAATGGGATAGGCGCTAAAAAGGTGATCTGTCGCTACCCTCCCTCTTTCGACACCTTCCGGCGCGGGATAGAAAATAGGTCACCGACCGACCTGTGCAAAATGTAAGACTTACCCCTGTTACGCACCTACTTCATGTAAATCTAATTCAATAAGTCTTTTGCGGAATGTCGCTCTGCTAATCCCAAGAGTTTTAGTGGCGTTACTTTGGTGTTTACTATGACGAATGAAAACAAAACGATACACGGCATAATCCATGTCATTGATAAATACTTTATATAAGCCTTTTGACGGCACCTCTCCATCTAGATCAGCTAAATATCTGCCCACAATCTCACTTACAGATTTTCTTAATGCCAGGTTATCCATGAGTAAACACGCCGCATGCAAAGAATGACTAGACCTAGTAAGTTAATAATAAGCGGTCAGTGACAACATGACCTTCTAGCGTAGCTCCGTCCATTTGAAACCTTCTCAACATGGATCGTCCCACATTGATAAACACTTCTCTTTCGAACAGCCCTTGAGGCACCGCCACCTCACAGAGCTTCTCTCCTGAGAATTTAGTGCCGTCAATGCTTAGCGCAACGTATACACCACGGGACTTGCACAACTCGATCCTGTCAAGCAGTCGCGTTAACGAGAAGTTTTGAGCACCATAAAGTATGGCCTGGCTATCAACGTAGGGCGGATCGCAGTAAATCAGATCCCCCTCCGTAGCCCTATCCATGATTTGATCGAAATCGCTTAGGAGAAACGTTGTATTTTTTGTTCTCTCGTGCCATATGTCCACCCTAGCTGAAAATTTCTCTGGCGCTATAGGGTCGTGAGCTCCACAGGGCGTTGACATATATCCGTCTTTCTTTCGAAACCTAACAACACCACCGTAGCAAGACCTTAACAGGAAAACAAAATCAGCACCGTTTGGGCGCTGATTATAGGAGGTCAATAGCTCTTGGTATGCAGTAACTTTCCCTATCGCCATCATCCTGGCATATCGCTCTGCGTACCATCTCTTTAGTTCGGCGGGTTCATTGCACAGAGCCGTCCATATTTCAACCAATGGCGGGAATATATCGCTTGCAACCGCTTTGTGAGGTGCCAGTGTACCAAGCACGCCACCGCTGCCAACAAAGGGCTCATAGTAAGTCCCATAATCTCTTGGGAAATAGCTAATTATATCTTGAGCTTGCTTTTGTTTGTTGCCAATCCATTTTAACAGCTGCGTCTTAAAGGGTTTAACACCCCCATTTAACTTGACAGCCCCTCCTTGAAAAGAATCAAAAACATCGTTTGTTAGGGATGGTCTGAAAAAGACTTCCTGATTTTGGCAAAATATCCGCACTCCACCCGCCGAGTTTTCCGATGAAGCAGATGACCTTCGCCGACGCCGAGTACGCCGGCAAGCGCAAGCAGACCCGCAAAGAATTGTTCCTGATCGAGATGGATCGGGTAGTGCCATGGAAAGGGTTGATCGCTTTGATCGAGCCGCATTATCCAAAGGGTGAAGGCGGCCGACCGTCCTATCCGCTGATGGCGATGCTGCGAGTGCATCTGATGCAAAACTGGTTCGGTTACAGCGATCCGGCGATGGAAGAGGCGCTGTACGAGACCACCATCCTACGCCAGTTTGCCGGGCTGACTCTGGAGCGCATTCCTGACGAAACCACCATCCTCAACTTCCGCCGCTTGCTGGAAAAACACGAACTGGCTGCCGGCATCCTGGCCGTGATCAATGGCTACCTGGGTGACCGTGGTTTGTCGCTGCGCCAAGGCACCATCGTCGATGCCACGCTGATCAACGCGCCGAGTTCAACCAAGAACAAGAACGGTAAGCGTGACCCTGAGATGCACTCAACCAAGAAAGGCAATCAGTATTACTTCGGCATGAAGGCGCACATCGGGGTGGATGACGAGTCTGGCTTGGTGCACCGCGTGGTGGGTACTGCCGCCAACGTGGCGGATGTCACCCAGGTCGATAAGCTGCTGCACGGCGAGGAAAACATGGTGGGGGCCGATGCCGGATATACCGGTGTCGAGAAGCGCCCCGAGCATGAGGGCCGTCAAGTGATCTGGCAGGTTGCAGCACGGCGTAGCACTTACAAGAAACTCGGCGCGCGCAGCGCGCTGTACAAAGCCAAGCGCAAAATCGAGAAGGCCAAGGCCCAAGTGCGAGCCAAGGTCGAGCATCCGTTTCGGGTGATCAAGCGTCAGTTCGGTTATGTGAAGACGCGCTTCCGTGGCCTGGTCAAAAACACGGCGCAACTGGTGACTTTATTCGCGCTGTCAAATCTGTGGATGGCGCGCCGACATTTACTGACGAATGCAGGAGAGGTGCGCCCGTAATGCTGGAAATGGCTGCCGCGAGGTGCTCGCGGCGGCTAAAAACACAGAAATGAGCCGGTAATCTGATCGTTTTTGATCGATTTATCACTTTCGAAATCAGCAGAGGCTGACGTCAGCCAGAAATGCATGGCTACTTCAGAGGATCCTTAGGTCATTCATAATTGCCCCCGCAGCATGATCATTATTCTGATTTTGAATAATAGCACGGCTCGTATAGCTTACTCCAATGAAAAAATACCGCTACGGCATAATCCTGCGAAGCGCGCGCTTGAGAGCAGGAGTCACCCAGGCTCATGTCGCCGAGCTGATCGGGGAGTCACAGTCTTACGTCAGTAAATACGAAAACGGTGAGCAGCGCCTTGACCTTCTAGAGCTCGAGGCGATTTGTGTAGCCATTGATGTTGATCTGCTGGATTTTATAAGGGAATATCTTGAGAGCTAATGATAAGTTTCTGAAGCAGCCCCCGAATTCTGGGCACATGTAAGGACAATAAGTCAAGAACTGGGGTACACAGATCGCCGAGATAAAAGCATTCTAATACCCTCTATTGAAAAACTAAGGAAAGGCTTCAAAAAATTGTCGCTATCAATGCGTCATATTGAAGATGAGAGTGGAAAGTTAAGCAGTTTCGGCGAAATCCTTTTTGATTACTTTCGCTTTAGATCAGAAATACTTAACGGCCCCGTTAAAAGCAACCTAATGGATAAGGATGCTGCGGCAAAACTTTTCTTTGAAACAAAAAACAAACTCGAACCGCAATGTGTTCTCCCAATGAACAAGCAGAAAGGTGATAAGAAGAATTACTCCTTTCTTACTGGGATCGTGAACATGATTGTTGAGTCAAATATTGGCGATTTCGGTTGCGATTACGACCCAAGAAGCTTAACCACAGTCACACATAACTCCATGCCACTTAGGGATGGTCTGAAGTAGCCATGTATTTCTGGCTGACTTCAGCCCCCGCCGATTTTGAAAGCGGCAAATCGATCAAAAACGATCAGATTGCCCATTCATTTCTGTGTTTTTAGCCGCCGCGAGTAGCTCGCGGCAGCCATTTCCCGCATTACAGGCGCACCTCTCCTGCATTGGTCAGTAAATGTCGGCGTGCCATCCACAGGTTCGACAGCGCGAACAGCGTCACCAGTTGCGCCGTGTTCTTGGCCAAGCCACGGAAGCGTGTCTTTACATAACTGAACTGACGCTTGATCACCCGGAACGGGTGCTCAACCTTGGCGCGCACCTGGGCCTTGGCCTTCTCGATCTTGCGTTTGGCTTTGTACAGCGGGCTGCTCTTACCCAGCTTCTTATAGGTGCTGCGGCGGGCAGCAACCTGCCAGATCACCTCGCGCCCATCATGTTCGGGGCGCTTTTCGACACCGGTATAACCCGCATCGGCGCACACCACGTTTTCCTCGCCGTGCAGCAACTTGTCGACCTGAGTGACATCCGCCACGTTGGCCGCCGTGCCTACCACGCTGTGTACCAGCCCCGACTCGTCATCCACGCCAATGTGCGCCTTCATGCCGAAGTAGTATTGGTTGCCCTTCTTGGCCTGGTGCATCTCTGGGTCGCGTTTGCCGTCCTTGTTCTTGGTCGAACTCGGCGCATTGATCAGCGTGGCATCGACGATGGTGCCTTGGCGCAACGACAGGCCACGGTCGCCAAGATAGCCATTGATGACGGCCAGGATGCCGGCAGCCAACTCATGTTTCTCCAGCAGACGACGGAAGTTGAGGATGGTGGTTTCGTCGGGGATACGTTCCAGACTCAGCCCGGCGAACTGCCGCAGGATAGTGGTCTCGTACAGCGCTTCTTCCATCGCCGGGTCGCTGTAGCCGAACCAGTTCTGCATCAGGTGCACACGTAGCATCGCCATCAGCGGATAGGCCGGCCGACCGCCTTCACCCTTGGGGTAATACGGTTCGATCAGTGCGATCAAACCCTTCCACGGCACCACCCGATCCATCTCGATCAGGAACAACTCTTTGCGGGTCTGCTTGCGTTTGCCGGCGTACTCGGCATCGGCGAAGGTCATTTGCTTCATCGGAAAACTCGGCGGGTGGCGTCCGGGCATTTTGCCAAAATCAGGAAGTCTTATTCAGGATTTCCCTAGCGACCCTAGTTACACTCTTGCAAGTTAAGGCTCAGCTCGACCGCCTACTGCATGCCACAGCGCTATTCGGTCACCTGTGAAGCGGTGGCGTTTTGAGTAGCTGTTCGATAGGTTGTCGTATAGCCCAGCCGACAAGCCTTGTTTTCAATAGCACAGGCCAGCTAGGTCTTACCTGCTCCAGTAGCACCAAGGCCAACCCCAACAACCCGGACGCCATGCTGGTGCAGAAACTGGTGCGCGAGCTGAAGCAGGACGGTACCCTGGATGTATTGCGCCATGGCTTCAAACTGCCGAGAGTGAAGATCGAGGCGGCAGTTTCAGGCCCGACCACAGTATGAACTCGCCCCCTCAAGCGCTACCAGTGCAACCGCCTGCGCGTTGTGCAGGAGGTGTCTTACTCGCCGTATTACCGTGAGGGGGAGTTACAACCCGCGCCTCGATCTGGTGCTGTTCGTCAACGGCATCACCGCCGCCACACTGGCGCTGAAAAGCTAGTTCAAGCAAAGCGTAGAAAACGCCAAGCGCCAGTACCGCTACGACCGCCCGGTTAAAGACCCGCTGACGCGCAAGTCGGAGCCGCTGCTGACCTTCAAACGTGGCGCGCTGGTGCACTTTGCCGTGAGCCAGGATGAAGTGGCAATGACCATCAAGCTGGCCGGCAAGGAGACCTTCTTCCTTCCGTTCAACCTCGGCAGCCTCGACGGCGGTGTGCGTGTATGCAAAACACCTGTACCCCCTGCTGCGCGTGGATCACCTCGATCAGGAGGACGTGGACGTGGGCGAACTGCAACTAACCCACTACCGCCTGACCAAGCGCGCCGAACATCAGCTGCGCATGCACGAAGAGGACGGCGAATATGGCCTCAACCCGGCCAGCGCGCTGACCAGCGGCAAGGCCCATGACCCGGAGAAGAAGCGGCTATCGGAAATCATCGAGGCGCTGAACGATATCTTCGGTACCGAAGTGAGCGATGAGGATCAGCTGCAGTTCTTCACCGGCATCGCCAATCGCATCAGCCGCCAGGAAGATGTCATGGCTCAGGTCAGCAACCACTAGGTCGAGCAAGTGATGCACGGCCTGTTCCCCAAGCGTGTGCTCGACACCGTGCTGGATAACGAGACCAAGAGCCGGGCGTTTGCGTTGGTGATTCTGAAGATGCTGACGGCAGCAGGCGGGCTGGGGCAAGGTAATAGCGGTGCGGCTGTCTGAACGTATACGTGCTCGGGTTAGATTTCAGACGGCTGTGGCAGAAGGCTTGAAGGGTCACAGGCGAGTTCGCCTGCGATACGGTAGAGCTTCTCAACGGTGATGTTGACCTCGCCACGCTCGATGCGACCTACATAACTGCGGTCGAGACTGCACGCCAGCGCCAATGCGTCCTGGGAAATCCGGCAGGTCTTCCTCTGCATTCGGATGCGTTCCCCTAACGCTTTCGCCAACTTATCCATGACCGTCTCAATTCAACTTGAGGCGGCACTATCGTGCGTTTGCGGACGCACGGGCCACGGATTATAATCCGTATTTACGCGCTAACTCTTCTGGTGTCTCAATGAAATCGGCCTCGTTTATCTTCGACAGGCGTCTGTATGAGCTGCTTCAGGAGCCAGGGCGTACAACGTTTACGACCCGTGAACTGCGCGATGCTTATGCCGCTCGCTTGAGCGGCATACATTTCCGTATCGCCGATGTGCGCCGTTATGTGTATGAGCAGATTCGTCGACTAGTGCGCGCGGGCTGGGTTCTGCCGGACGAGGATCGTCGTGTTCGAGGGCAGGTCTACCACCTGCAGCCGATTCCGGTACATCTGCAACTGGAACTGATCGACAACAGTTTTGAGAACAGCCTTATGGCTGCCGGTGTGCCCGAACCAGACACGACAGAACGCGACGTGGAAGCTTTGCCGCTTAAGTCGTCAGCCAATACGGATTTGCAGTTGGAGGCGCTCCACAAGGAAATCCGCTTGGACTTTCTCACTTCAATGGGCGAGGCAGAGCGATTCAAACTGCTTCTGGAAGAGATGCCGCATTTGCGGGACAAGGTTGAAGGCGATTACCTGGAGGCCAGGGATCGCAGCTCTCGCCTCTTGGGGCATTTGCGCGCCATCGAAAAAACTCTCAAAACACTCGCTGCACCACGATGAGCAACTCGCTACGGAACTGGCAGAACAGCTGCATCACCAGGGCGTTGGAGCACTTTACCGTCACGTCGCACTTCTTCTGCCAGGCAACGCCGGGAGCCGGAAAGACGCGCATGGCTGCAGAGCTGGCCAGCCGACTGCTTGAGCAGGACAGAATCGATTTGGTGCTGTGCTTTGCGCCGTCCTGCCAGGTCGTGGAGGGTTTTCGTTCGACCTTTGCTGCTGTGCTAGGCAGGCGTCTCGACGGCCAGATAGGTGCCGTGGGCGCGGCTTATACCTATCAGGCTATGGAATACCGTGATGAGGGATTCTGGCAGCTTCTTGATGACTACCGGGTGTTCGTGGTCTTCGATGAGATCCACCATTGCGCCGGCCACGATCCGCTGCTCAGCAATGCCTGGGGGCAGCAGATACTGCATCGGATACAGGATCGGGCTGCCTTCACGTTGGCTCTGTCTGGCACGCCCTGGCGTTCGGACGACAAGGCCATCGCATTGGCTCGCTACTCTTCGCCCGAGGGGCATTTGATCTGTGATTACCGTTATTGCTTAAAAGATGCCATTGCCGACGACGTGTGCCGATCACCTCGCATTGTGTTGCTCGACAATCAGAAGGTGAAACTTACGGAAGAGCTTGACGCGGATAGCTCCGTGAGGCTATTTCCCAGCATCGCCAAGCTTTTAGGGGAGTCACCTGTCACCTATGAGGAACTTCTGCGTCATGACGAGGTGATCAATCCAATCCTCGATCTTGGCTGCAGCAAGCTGAACGAGCTACGCCAGATCAAACCTGATGCCGCTGGTTTGGTGGTGGCCACAGACATCGAACACGCCCAGCAAGTGGCACTGGCTCTAGAAGCAATGGGTGAAGAGTGCCGCATCGTGACCAACAAAACCCCGGATGCGCAGCAGGTGATCAATGCATTCCGGTGCAGCGCCTGCCGCTGGATTGTGGCCGTCGGAATGATCAGCGAAGGCACCGACATTCCCCGCCTGCAAGTGTGCTGCTATCTCAGCCGTATCCGCACCGAACTGCATTACCGGCAAGTGCTGGGGCGAGTGCTGCGGCGCACAGGTGAGTCCGACGACCAGGCATGGCTATTCATGTTGGCTGAACCGACGCTTCAGAGCTTTGCGGAGCGAATTGCGGATGATTTACCGGATGATCTGGCTGTTTTGAGCGATGCCCATATGCCTGGTTTAACTCCAGGCTCCTTGCCAGAGCCGGTGGGGGCATTGGGGCATGCCGAAGGTATCGGCGATGTAGAATTTGGTGGTGCAGAGCCTAGTATTGGGGCCCAGGCTACGAACATCATTTCGCTTGGTGGCTTTGCAATTGAGCCCGCTTACCAGGTCAACTTTTCCCAGCATTATCGGCAGCAGCTACTGGCTTGTTTTTGATGCTCAGCCAGGCGAGGCTGACCCAATGATGTTGGTGTTCATGAATCCATAACCGGCCGGCGTCGTGTGGAACGTAATCGTGAGGTGTGCATGGATATTAAGTCGCAGGCATTGGTCGATGTCGTTGAGGATGTGATCTGCGACGTGTGCCGCTCTGGCACGCGTATTCCCGGCTATGGCCCCCAATACGGCAAGCTTGAAGCCCAATGGGGATATGGCTCCCAGCATGATGGGGAGCACTACCGGGTGCATCTCTGTGAACCCTGCTTTTTCAGGGTGCTGAGTGGGTTGCGTCGGGAGCGCATGGTCAATGGTATGTTCGATGATGATCAGCCATTTGCTTCTGAAGATTTTGGTCTGGTCAGCAAAGACAACTACTGGGGAAAGAACTGATTGTTGGGTTGAAAATCCATCAGCCACCACGTCGAATCGCGGACCGACTAGGAGTATGGGCATGGTTTGCCCGACTGGTCTCGTAGACTGGAATAACTGAGTCAGGAGGAGGTAGCCACATTGACCCTGCCACATGAAAGAACCCGGAGTGTCATCAAGACCGAAGCCTTTCTTCGCGAGCTCTCTCGTAACACCGGGCTACCTGATGACATTCGTAGCTATGCCAAAAGCTTACTCAGGCACTACCCGTCCGCCGATCAGATTTTCTCGCTGGGGCGCCTCGAAGAATGCCTGGTAAGCGCCCCTCAAGATGATGAATATCGGCGAAGGGTAATTGCGTTCCATCAGCCGCTTTTCAGTTCGTCGCTAGACTTCACGCTATAGGTGTGAACGCCACGATGCTCAGCACTGATCAAGCCCAGTCGGTATCCGTCCAGGTTGCGCAACGGGTCAAGCGCCTACCTAAAGGACAGCCTTTCAGCATCAGCCGTTTCACAGGGTTTGGAACGAACAACGCCGTATCCAAGGCAATAGCTCGACTGGTCAAACGAGGCGAACTCGAACGGGTGTATCGCGGGATTTATATGCGCCCGAAACCCGGACGTTACGTTGCCAGGGCTCGCCCCAATCCGTGGACATTGCTTAGCCTGATTACTAGGCAGAAGCGCTTGTCTCTGCAGATCCATGGTGCCAATGCTGTAAGGAGGTTTGGACTCAGTACACAGATGCCACTCATTCCAATCTATTACACCAACGGAACCAGCCGTTCAGTATTCATAGGGAAATCTGAAGTCCGGCTGGTACATGCGGCACCGATAGTTATGCAGCATGCAGGGAATGAGGTGGGGATGGCGATCAGCGCCCTGTTTTATCTTGGTAAAGACGGAGCTACTCCAGAATGTATTGCTGCGATCAAGAAAGCACTCAGGCCTGAAGACCTAGTTACTTTGATGGCCTGCACAATGCCGAAATGGATGCGCATGGCATTGGAAACGAGATGATTGAACCATGATCTACCGCTCCAGCCAAACCAACTGCGCCACCTGCCCGCTGAAAGCGAAGTGTGGCCCCAACACACCGAATCGGAAGGTCGTTCGCAGCATCCATGATGCTGCCCGCGACGTGGCCCGACGTATCGCCAGACACCAAAGCACCTCGTCTCTCGCTGCGAACGAAAGAATGTGGAGATGCTTTTCGCCCACCTCAAACGGATCATGAAACTCAACCGTTTACGACTGCGTGACCTGACGGGTGCGACTGACAAATTCACCTTGGCCGCGACAGTGCAAAACCTGAGGTGTATGGCCAAGCACCTACCTCAAGGGCCACCGATCACGGGATAGGTGCGCCTGCGGAAAGCAGAAACCCTGGAATTAACCCTCAGACTAGCAAGGAAGCTCAGTGAAATGCGGAAAGGCAACTTGAAGTGGCTTGCGACCACTTCGATAGCAGGAACACCCTCACGGGCTGTCTGCCGCTGAAACTACTTTCCAACAGAATCGTACGAACGCTGTATGTAGACAGCGCTAACTCTTGCCCCCTTGCACAATGACAACTCATCCGCGACTGGAAGACTATTCCCCCATGCTGGACTGTAGGTAGTTCTCCAGACCAACCTTCTCGATCAGATCCAGCTGAGTTTCCAGCCAATCGATATGCTCTTCTTCCGAATCGAGGATTTCTTCGAGTAGATCTCGAGTGCCGTAGTCGGCATGAGTTTCGCAATAGGCGATAGCAGCTTTCAGATCTGGCAAGGCTTGTTGCTCAAGCTTGAGGTCGCACTCGAGCATTTCCTTGGTGCTTTCGCCAATCATCAATTTGCCCAGATCCTGTAGGTTAGGCAGGCCCTCGAGAAAGAGAATGCGCTTGATCAACTTGTCAGCGTGTTTCATCTCGTCAATGGACTCGTGATACTCGTGCTCGCCAAGTTTCGCTAACCCCAGTCTTGGTACATGCGCGCATGCAGAAAGTACTGGTTAATGGCAATCAGTTCGTTGCCGAGAATCTTGTTGAGATGCTGGATGACCTTCTTATCGCCTTTCATGACAAATCCTGCCTCTCGCTGGTAGGTAACTAGAAAGAGTGGTCGTGTAACCTGTGGCTGTCAAACCACTACAGGCGGTATTTTCAGGCAGTCCATCGGTGGTCAAGCTGGCTTATTGCCGCAGTTGGCAGCCCATGCAAGCTGCCAACTGCAGGAGCGCTAGGCGATATGCAGCGCCCGGCTTGTCACTTTTGCCAGAGCTTGATCCAAGGCTTGCTGGAAACGCTCGACCAGCAAGTCGATTTCCTCGGGCTGAATCAACAGCGGCGGCAGGAAACGCACCACTGCACCATGGCGCCCACCCAGTTCAAGGATGATGCCCAAGCACAGGCACTGGTGCTGAATGGCTTTGGCCAGCGCCGAGTCGGCCGGCGGTACACGGCTGCCGTCGGCGGCGCCGACTATTTCCACGCCGACCATCAAGCCGCGGCCACGTACATCGCCCAGGCATGGGTAATCGTGTTGCAGCTGACGGAGCCGGCCCATCAGGCGTTCGCCCATGGTGGCGGCGTGCGCCGGCAGGTTTTCGCTGAGGATATGGCGCAGGGTTGCCGCGCCGGCCGCCATGGCCATCTGGTTGCCACGGAAGGTGCCAGCATGGGCGCCGGGTTTCCAGGTGTCCAGTTCGTCGCGGTAGACCAGCACGGATAACGGCAGGCCGCCGCCGAGGGCCTTGGATAGCACCAGGATATCGGGCTCGATATCGGCATGCTCGAAGGCGAACAAGCGACCGGTGCGGCCCAGGCCGGTCTGCACTTCGTCGATGATCAGCACTATGCCGTGCTTGCGGGTCAGTTGGCGCAAGCCCTGCAGCCAGCGTGCCGGGGCCGGAATCACCCCACCCTCCCCCTGCACCACCTCCACCACCACGGCGGCCGGTGGCAACACACCGGATTCGGGGTCGCTGAGCAGTTGCTCGATATAGTGCAGCCCAGCGTCTATGCCGGCTTCGCCACCAATGCCGAACGGGCAGCGATAGTCGTAGGGATACGGCAGGAACTGCACCTCGGCCATCGCCGCGCCTAGCGCCAACTTCGGTCCCAGATTGCCCATCAGGCTGAGTGCGCCGTGGGTCATGCCGTGATAGCCGCCGGAGAAGGACAGGATCGGCTTACGTCCAGTGGCGATTCGCGCCAGCTTCAGTGCCGCTTCGATGCCATCGGCGCCGGTCGGCCCGCAGAATTGGATGCGTGCCTGGCGGGCGAAGGCTTCGGGCAGCGCGGCGAACAGTTCTTCGACGAAGCGATCCTTGACTGGCGTGGTCAAGTCCAGGGTATGCAGGGGCAAGCCAGCATCCAGGGTCTGGCGCATGGCGGCTATGGCCACCGGGTGGTTGTGACCCCAGCGCCAGGGTGCCGGCACCGGCCAGGCAGTCCATAAATAGCTGCCCTTGGGTGTCGCGCACGTACATCCCGTGGGCCTCTTGCAACGCCAAGGGGATGCGCCGCGGGTAGGAGCGCGCGTTGGATTCGCGGGCAGCCTGGCGCTGCAATAGGGGTTGGCGTTCAGCTCGCGCGGGCCTTGCTGGCGAAAATGCTCAAGAGTAAAGGCAGGCTGGACGAGGGCAGACTTTGAATGCATTCCATGGTGGATTCCCTTAGGGGTGACAATACTTCTGGGTAATGGGGGCTCTCGACCCGAGCACTGCTCGTCAGCTCGGCCAAGGACTGGAAACGGATCAGGGGGGAAGGAAACGGCGTAGCGACGCAGCCGAGGTAACCCGCGGGCAGCGCCAGTGCATGCAGGCCACCAGCCCTGACCAGCGTCCCAGGCGCTTCGATACGCGCTTGCCAGCCGCCGCCTGCGCTCAAGCGAATGGCCGTGAGTGGCAGGCTCAGCCCCTCGCCGCGGCCTTTCAGATAAGCCTCCTTGGCAGTCCACAAACGCAGTAGTCGAGCACGACCTTGCGGCGTCTGCGGCATCCTGAAAATCGGCCTGCTCGGCAGGATGGCAACAGAGCGGCAGCAGCTCGCGCCAGTCGAGATCGGCCTGCTGCCATTCCAGATCCACGCCGACTGCGCTGAGGGATAAGGCAATCAAGGCCAGCTGGCCGCTATGGCTGACATTGAATTGCAGATCGCCCATCCCGGCACCGAGCTGGGGCTTTGCCCCAAGCTCCGCTGCTTAGCGCGACGGCACCTGCAGGTAAATCGAGGTAGTGCCCGAGCAGTGCGCGCAAAGCCATGCGGGTTTGCACGAATACACTGCGTGCCTGGGGACAGCGCATGCGCGCGGCTCGCGCTCGCTCGTCCACAGCCAAGTCCAGCGTAGGGGGCTCGGCCTGCTGCAGCGGCGCCTCATCAAGAGGAGCGCCCAGAGGTGCACCTCCCCTTCAGACAGCTGCATGGCGGTTCTTTCGCGGTGAACAGAGTTGGCGTTGAATCAGCTCGAGCAGCTCAGTCTCATGCTCGAACAGATAGAAGTGTCCGCCCGCAAACAATGTGCTTTGACAGCCAGCCAGGGTCTCGCCGGCCCAGCCATCGAGCAGGGCCAGGGGTACGCTGGCATCGTCACGCCCTGCCACTACCTGGATCGGGCAAGCCAGCGGCAGCCCTGGGCAATAGCGGTAGTTTTCGCAGAGGGCGAAATCGGCGCGGATGATTGGCAGGAATAACGCCAGCCAGTCCGAATTGTCGAGCACTTCCTGGGGCAGGCCATTCATGCTGCGAATGACTTCGAGGAAGGCTTCGTCCGGCAGATCGGACAAACGCTTGCGCCAGCCGTGGGCGACCGGCGCGGTGCGCGCCGACACCAGCAGCGCACGGGGCGATAGTCCGCGTTTCTGCAAGGCGCGTGCAGTCTCGAAAGCCAGCAAGGCGCCCATGCTATGACCGAAAAAGGCGAAGTGCTCAGGCCCCTCGCTGGTTTCGGCAATCGCTTGCGCCAAGGCCTCGGCCAATTCGTCGAGCGAGTCGGCATGGGGCTCGGAGAAGCGCGCGCCGCGGCCCGGCAGCTTGATCAAAGCCAGTTCGATATCATCGGTCAGCCGCGCCCGCCAATGCTGAAACACCGTGTGCCCGGCCCCGGCATAGGGGAAGCAGTAAAGACGCAATGCGGCTGGCGTCTTGCCTTGCGCCACTACCGAGAACCAGGGGCTGGCAGTCACTGTCATCAGCCCTGCCCTTGTGCCTGCAGGGCCTGACGCAGACTCAGCGGGCGCATGTCGGTCCACACCGATTCGATATAGGCCAGGCACTCCTCCTTGCTGCCCTGCTTGTCGACGGCTCGCCAGCCTTCGGGCAGCGGCTTGTAGTCCGGCCAGATGGAGTACTGCTCCTCGTGATTGACCACCACCAGAAAACGCGTCTCGGGGCTGTCCAG